>CALAKE010000358.1 GCA_937922775.1 uncultured bacterium
GCCTAGAGGGGTGCCATCGATCTCGAGCTCACGCATGGCCTCCAGAATCGAATCCAGATCCGTGACTTGCTGGCCGTCACCGGCAAGACGATCTCGGAGGTCCTCGATGTCCGAGAGACGCTGCTGATACTCGCGTTGATACTGTCGCAGGTTGCCGGGGGAGATCCCCCTTGGACCACTGGGGCCTCCGCTCCGGGTCCCTGAATCGGTCTCTTCGCCCCCCAGGCGTCCCTGCTGCCCCTCTCGGCCTTGCTCGCCCGATTCCTGCCCAGCCTGGCCTTGTTGCCCCTGCTGCCCCTCCTGGCCCTGTGGCTGGCGCTCAGGCGGACCTTGTTGCGCATCTACGCCTTGCTGATCCTGTCGCATGCGTTCCTGCAGAGACTCGAGTCTACGAACCGCTTCGCGAGTCTGATCGAGAGAGGAGGCCAGGCGGTCCTCCCCGGATTCGCCAATCGAGGCTGCCGCCTCTTCCAGCATTCCCTCGAGGCGCTCGAGATCGGTGGCGATTTGCGACTCGAATTGCTCCGCGTAGCCACCCAGCCGTTGCTGGGCCACGCCCTTGGAGTAGCGAATCTTGTCGGCGAGCTTCGAGTCGCGCATCCATGCCGCAGTTTCCTGAAGCTTGCGGGAGGCATCCTTCTGCTCTCGTCGCGAATCTCGCGCCATTTGTTCGATCTGATCCTCCATGGTGGCGGTCTGACCCGCTAACTCGTCCTTGCGCTCTAGAACTCGATCCATTTGATCGAGCATACGGTCGCGGTCCCCCGCGCTTCGCGCATTGCCCATGTCTTCGACATCTTCGGCGATCTTGTCCTGCTCCTGCCGCATCTGGCCGATCTTGTCGAGAGCGTCGTCCATGTCGCGCTGCAGGCGTCTCGTGCGATTCTGGTCAAGCTGGTCGCGCGCGCTCTCGATATCGCGCAACGCGGAGACTCCCTCGGAGACGGCATTCTCGTCACCGCTCGCCGCCGATCGCCGCATGGCATCGGCGGCCTCTCGCAGGCGCCGCGCCGAGTCGGCGAGCTCGGGATCGGAATTCTGCCGCGAAAGGCGCTCCAGCCGCCGCGCCAATTCCTCCGCCTCGTCGGCCAGCTGCCGCTGGCTGGCGCTTCCACCGCCACCTGACATGTTCTGAGGGAGGTTCGCCAGACGGCGTGAACGCTCGTTCTCTTGCTGTTGGCGTCTGGCGAGCTCCTCGAGACGTTGTAGGGCCTCGTCGACCTGATTGTCGACTTCCTGCCGCTGCCCTCGCTGCACCGTCTCGTACTGATTGCGAAGCTTGTCCATTTCCAGATCGAGGAGGTCAGCAAGATCCTCGTTAACAGACTCCTGCTGGCCGCCTCCTCCTCCCTGACCGCCGGAGAAGTTGACCTCGACTTCTCGCATGAGCGCCTCGGCACGCTGAAGCTGCTGCAGTGCCTGCTGTTCGTGCGGCAGGGCTGCCTCCGGGTCCTGCGCGATGAGACTCTCATGGGCAGGGCCCATCGCCTCGATTGCCAAACGCATGTACTCCGCCATCTGCTGAAACTCAGAGCCCGGCTGGAGAGCACCACGTTGGGCTGTCCTCCCCAGGAGCATCTCGACTTGTTCCCGCAAGCGATCCTGCATCATGGCAACTGTTGCGAGGTCACTCTGATACTCCGCAACGCTCATCTGTTCGCGGTCGCGAATCAGCTTGAAGGTCGCCAGGACGATCCGTTTCTGGTTCTCGGCGAGCGCCCCTTCCTGCTGCTGGCCGCCCTGGCCAGCCGGCGGAGCTCCGCCACCCTCCTGGCCCTGGCGAAACTCACGGTCGAAGGGGCGGACCTCGATGAAATAGATGTCGGTAGTCGTGATCTGAGAACTTCCGGCGTGGCCGTCGAAGGCGCGCGCGTAGTAGGAGATGAAATCGCCGGGCTCGAGCTCCTCTTCCTCGAGGTAGAACGTATGACTGGCACTCAGCTCGTCGACCGTCCGCGCTGCTCTGGTGGGCGCGGTGCTATAGAGAGAAACTGTCTCCTGTTGGGAGCCGTTGACCGAATAGGCGAGCTCCAGGCCTGCCAGGCCGTAGTCGTCCTCGGCGACGAGCTCCACAAATACCTCATCGATGGCGCTGGCTTTGATGTCACGGCCGGGAGTGTCAATGGTGATGTTCGGCGGTTGGTCGGTGAGCACCTCGATGAAGTAGACGGGGGAAGCGGTCGACATCGTGCCGTTGAAACCCTGCAACTCGATCTGGTAGGTGCCCTCGAGGTCGACCACGAAGCTGCCTTGGAACGATCCGTCTTCTCCCTGTTGCAGCTCGATGGATTGAGCAGTCGCCCCTTCGGGGCCTTGAATCGCCGCGGCGGACGGGTCTTCAGCCTCGATCACGATCCTGCCTCCCGGGACCTCGACCGTCGAATAGGCGCGGAGATGGACCTCCGTACCTCTCAGCACGGCGATGTCGCCACCATTCTCGACAGTCTGGGTCTCTAGACCACTATAGTCGGGAAAGTGATACTCGAGATCGATACGTTCCACATACGGCAGGTCGGTTACGTCGATACGGTAGACAGGGGACCGGACACCGCTGGATTCAACGAAGTACTCGGTTTCCTCATCGAGGTCGAACATCATGAACACGAACTCGCCTGCGTTCTCCTCGTTGTTCATCGGCCAGCGTTCCCATTCAGACCCCGCGGCACGAAGCTCGATCTCGACTCGATCGGAGTCGAAGCCGACCAGATAGGCAGTAACGAGCTGATCGGCCCCGCGAGCAACCTGAACGTTTCGCGGCGTAACATCGATCGCGTAGGGGCTGGCGAAGGCCGTGCTTGTCCAAGGCATGAGCAGCAGGCTCGCACCGTTCCGCAGGAAAGCAGGGCTCAGCAGCACGATTACGAGCAAGAAGGCGGCCACCGCCGCCGCGGCGGTAGAGAAACGACGCAGGCTCCCTCGCTCCACAGCGCGGCCGTACTGCAAGTTTTGGCAATGCATGACTGCAGACGAGATCAACTCCCGGGTGAAAGCGGCAGAGCGCTCCGGCGTGTCCACCAGGTGGGGTTCTCGAGCGAACTCCACGGCGCTGAGAATCTCGGCTTGCAGATCGGGCTCATGCTCTTCGATGTAGAGGGCTACGCGGTCGTCGGCAACTCGACGAGACAACGGCAAGACGAAGAACCGGACGAGAAGAAGCAGAAGGACTGCGTAGATCAACACGCTGAAGCTGGTGAGGGCCCAGGGCCTGTAACGAAGGTAGTCGAGACCGTAGGAGAGGATCGCGAGCGTCGCGAAGCCGATCAGCGCGATCAGAGCAGTGCCCTCGAGCAGGACCCTGATGCGCCAACGTCTCCGCACCCGCCGGATGACGTTCCGGAGGTGGGTGTAGTCCATCTCTTCAAATGTGCTCAGCATCTGCGATCTCCATGGGGAAGTCCGCGAAGTTTACCTTCTCTCCTCATGGCCGCGCGATGGCCAGGCGGTTGGACAGTGTCGTCTCCGCGATGAGCAGCAACACCGCTCCGATCAGCAGGTACCACCAGAAGGCCTGACGGGTCTCTCGCTCCTCGGGAGTCGTGGCGATTACTGTCTCTCCGGTCGATTCGGAGTCGCCCCGCCACCTGACCGCCGCGGCGAGCTCATCAGCGTCGAGAGGAGTGAGGTCGGATTCGAGCCTGTCGAGATTCGAGGCAACTATCGCGCGCATTTCACCTGAGCTCTCTGTCCAGGCGAGATCGTAGAAGCCCGGTTCCTCGAGGACCAGCCCGCCGTTCGAGTCGCCCACGGTATGAGAGGCAGCGGAACCGCCCGTGTGTGGCGCGAGCGTGATCAAAGTACCGTCGGGCAATCGCCTTCCACCCATGCCCGTAAGGGAGACTGCCTCGGCGGTCGAATACCATGCTGGTGACTCGGTGTAGCCGGCCGCGTACTTGGCGAGCTGGTGCGCCAGCGGAAGAAAGACCGGCTGCTGGGGAATATTGTTCCAGTAGGCGTCAAGCGTGGAACCCCACACCAGCACCCGGCCGTCGC
Source organism: uncultured bacterium (assembly GCA_937922775.1). Lineage (GTDB taxonomy): Bacteria > Acidobacteriota > UBA890 > UBA890 > UBA890 > CALAKE01. The sequence continues at coordinate 3,991 of CALAKE010000358.1, forward strand.
CAACCGAGCGCTCAGAAATGGCTACGGCGCCATCGTCGAAGCTAGCGAGAATGACATCCGATGGCTCCACCTGCAGGTCGTGATACCGGTAAAACGTACTGGAGGTGAAATCGCCGCTGCGAGGTGTCTTGAAGACCTCGAAGACGGGGTGGTTGACGTCGAAGCTGGCAACGGTGCCGCCGAGGTCGGCATTACGGTCAATGGCATCGCCGAAAACGGGAACAAGCCCATCAGCAGAGTCGCCTTGCCAGGACGCAGGATCAGAAAGCTCACCGAGGGCGACGATCAATCCGCCGCCCGACTCGACCAGCTCTCGCAGCGCACGTCCAGCGGCTCCGCTGGGGTAGGGCGCGTCATTGAGAATGACCGCCGAGACATCCTCGAGATCATCGGCTTCAAGTTGAGAGGTACGGCGGGTCAAGACCCTGAAAAACGGCCTGCTGCCGATTTCGAGAGCACGTCGGAGAAATAGGCTATCGGTGCTCGAAGCACGCTCGGGTTCGAGGATCACCAGTGACAATGCCTGGCCCGGTTGAATGACAAAATGAAACGTGTTGTCGGCGGGCAGTGCATCAGAGCCAGCGCGAACAGTACCGCGGACAATCTCATCGCCAACAGGGAAAGGAGCGAAGGGTACGGTGCTGGCGCTGCTGGGAGCCAGATCCAGAGTGCGTGCCTCCAGCATACGATCGTCGAGCTCGAGCGATACCTCGAGCCCGGAGTACTGAGCGTCCCCCTGGTTCGTGACTCGGGCGGCCACGATGATGGACTCCGATCCGTCCTCGTACTGGCGTTGTAGCGTGATGTCGGAGATCGCCAGATTCGAGGCCTGGTCGTCTGACAAGTCGATGGGGCGAAAGGACGTTCCCGGCGGTAGGCGGATTTCGTTCTGGGGATCCCAACCGGCCTTCTGGAAATCGCTGATCAGAACGACCTCGCGGTTCGGTAGCTCAGTATCATCGAGCAGTTGCTGTGCCATTCGAATTGCCGGGGCATAGCGGGTGCCACGTGAGCTCAGCGCAGTTCCCTCCAGAGCCCCTCTCAGAACTCCTGCCTCCGAGGTGGAACGAACGAGCAGCCGAGCAGTGTCCGAGAAGACCACAAGAGAGGCCCGATCAGCTCCGCCGATTTCCTCGAGAATATCGCGTGCGGCCTGCTGCGCTCGTTGCCAGCGGTCTCCGTAGCTCATGCTGTAGCTGTTGTCGAGGAGCACGACCAAGTCTCGGTCACTGGCGGCCATGGCTGCGGCCACTCCCGGCTGGTCGATGAAGGGACGAGCGAACGCCATGACCAGAAGAGCGATGGCTGCACATCGCATGAGAAAGAGCAGCCAGTGCCGGATCTTCTGTCGCTTCATCGAGCGGAAGGGGACCTTCTGCAGAAACATCAATGATGGGAAGTCGACAACCGTGGCTTTTTGCCGGTACGACAGATGGATCAGCACAGGAATCGCCAGGGCCAACAGACCCGCGAAGAATGCCGGTGCCAGAAAGCTCAAACCCATTAGCGCACCTGCATGAGCTTCTGCCGGCGTGTCAGGTACCGGAAGAGAGCCTTGTCGAGGGGTTGAGAGGTATCGAAGAGCGCGTAATCGATTCGGTGCTCGCCGAGTAGCTTGGAAAGCGCCTCGGTGTGCTCCCGCACCAGGCGGCGATACTCTTCGCGCAGGCGGCTGGGAACCACTGGAATCGCCTCGCCAGTTTCGAGGTCCTTGTAGGTTGCGGCCTCCTCGAACTCGAAGTCGATCTCGGCAGGGTCGAGCAGGTGGAAGACGATGAGATCGTGACCCCGATAACGCAGGAGGTTCAGGGCATCGAGGACCGTCTGCGGTGATTCATACAGATCGGAAATCAGAGCCAGGATGCCGCGTCGGCGCGACGCTTCGGTAGCAGTGCGGACGGGGCCTACAATGTCGCTCGTGCCTCCAGCCTCGGCTCTGTCAATAGCATGCAGCACCACGTTGAGGTGCTTCGCCGACGGTGGCACGTACTCGAGAATGCTGTCGTTGTAGGTGATGAGCCCTACGCGGTCGCGCTGACGATGTGCGAAATAGGTCAGGCAGGCGGCGAGGTAGCGACCGTAATCGAGCTTCGAGATCCCATGGCTGGAGTAGGCCATCGATTTCGAGACATCGAGAATACAGGAGAAGTTCGCGTTCGACTCTGCTTCGAACTGCTTCACGTAGAAGCGATCCGTGCGAAGGAACAGACGCCAGTCGAGTTGCCGGATGTCGTCGCCCGGCATGTAGGGTCGATGCTCGGCAAAGTCGACGGACGCTCCTAGATAGGGAGACCGGTGCAGGCCGTTGATAAACCCCTCGACCACGGTGCGGGCGAGCAGGTCGAGCGAATCGATACGGCCCAGCACCTTGGGGTCGAGGAATCGAACCCCCGGCTGTCTCTGTCGGGCTACTTCAGCAGACATCGCTTCCCTACATGCGCGACTGCGGCAGAGGCACGGCCTCCAGCAGTTGCTCCGTAATCTGGTCGGAGGTGACGCGCTCCGACTCAGCGTGAAAATTCGTGAGAATGCGGTGACGCAACACGGGCCTGGCCAGCGCTTGAATGTCCTCGAAGCTGACGTGATAGCGCCCCTGCAGGAGAGATCGCGTCTTGCCCCCGAGAATCAGGTACTGCGCGGCACGCACGCTGGCCCCGTAGTCGACCCACTCCTTGATGAAAGCAGGGGCTTCAGGATGCTCGGGTCGGCTACGTCGCACCAGGTCGACGGTGTAGCGCATCACCGAGTCAGAGACCGGCACGCGTCGTACCAGCCGCTGGAACGCCACGATGTCGGGTCCGGTGATGGCGTGCTCGAACACGATGTCCTGCAGCGAGGTAGTGGCACTGACCACTTCCATCTCTTCGTCCTCTGGCAAGTGATTGATGACGATGTCGAACATGAAGCGGTCGAGTTGCGCCTCAGGCAGCGGGTAGGTTCCTTCGAGCTCGATCGGGTTCTGAGTGGCGAATACGAAGAATGGCTCAGTGAGCTCGTAGGTTTGCCCCTGAACGGTGACACGATGCTCCTGCATCGCCTCGAGCAAGGCTGCCTGCGTTTTCGGCGGAGTCCGGTTGATCTCGTCGGCCAGCACGATGTTCGAGAACACCGGCCCCGGCTTGAACTGCAGGTCCCGCTTCCCCGTCTCGGGGTTCACTTGAATGATGTCTGTGCCGGTGATGTCGGACGGCATCAGGTCCGGGGTGAACTGGATGCGAGAAAAATCGAGGTCGAGCACGTCGGCAAGCGTCTTAACCAGAAGGGTCTTTGCGAGGCCCGGCACACCGGTGATGATGCTGTTGCCACCGACGAACAAAGTAAGCAGCACCTGGTCGACCACCTCCCTCTGGCCGATGATCAGCTTGTGAATCTCGGACAGCACCTTCGTGTGTCCCTCTCGCAGCTTGTCCGCAAGGGCAATGTCGTCTGCTGACTCCAGGCTCAGGTCTTCGAATTCCATCAGTGTCCTTCCCTCTCTCAGTGCGTCATTGCGTAGACGACGTAGTTGATGCCGAGCTTGTAGGCGTTATTGGAGAGCTCGATGGGCAAATATCCCGTGTTGGACCACTCCCACGAGTCCCCGACGTCCTGGTTGTAGTTGACGACCACCAGCAGCCTCTTGCTGGGATCGTTGTCCTCGTAAACCCCGAAGATGACAGGCATTCCGTAGGTATACGCCTGGTACATGATGTCCTGTTGCGTGATATCGAAGAAGGCGTGAAAGATCGGATGGGTAGTGTCGAGGATCTCGAGGCGCGCTCCAGGGAGGGTCCTCTGCAGATTCTCTCTCAGCACGTACATCTGCTCGCTGCGCATGTCGTCGACCACCAAGAACCCGCCCTTGAGCAGGTAGTTGCGCAACCCTTCCACCTCGTCGTCGGTCATCGTCCATGTGCCGGGCTCCGACAGATATGCCCACGGGTACTTGAAGAAATCCGGGTCGTCGATCTGGTAGACGTTCCCCCCACCCAGGTTGGGTTCGATGAGGGTTAGCTCATCGAGCATGAGCATGAGATTCTGCTCGGCCCGCGGGTAGTCATGATTCCAGAAGAGGTCGAGGCCCCAGGCATACGGTCCCCAGCGCCAGTACGAGGGCCGGTAGCGAATGCGATTGAAGGTAAATCGACCGTTGTAATCCATGTTCTGGATATCGATGTCGGGGTGCTCGTCGGTGAATCCGCGGCGGCGGGAGCGTCCCCAACGTTGTGGGATTTCGAACGCCTCGGACGTTGCTTCCCCTCTCGGCTGGAGTGTTGCGGTGAGCGCGGCAACCTCAGCTCCCGCACTCGACTGAAGCGTCGCGGCGAGGGTGCCCCCCGCTACAAGAAGAAGGCCGATGGTGGCGACAACGCCAGACCGGCGCGCAGGCAGCGCACCCGAGATATTTCTCAACGCCTCACGTACCCTCCTCATTGCGATGCCTCGCTTTTCCCATGG
>CALAKE010000359.1 GCA_937922775.1 uncultured bacterium
GTGGTCATCAACAAGATCGATCGCGATGCCGCGCGGCCCGATTGGGTGCTCGACCAGACTTTCGACCTATTCGATCGGCTCGGCGCCACGGACGATCAACTCGATTTCCCTGTGGTCTACACGTCGGCCACGCGCGGCACCGCGACGCTCGACTGGGGTCAGCCGGGCACAGACCTGATGCCGTTGTTGGAGACTATCGTCAAGCATGTCCCGCCGCCCGAGGTCGATGTCGACGGCCCGCTGCAGTTGCAGGTCAGCTCACTCGACTACTCCTCGTATGTGGGCGCGATCGGAATCGGTCGGATCACTCGCGGCACCCTGCGTCGCAACTCTCCGGTGACTGTGATCGACCGCAGAGGCGAAACGCGAGAAGAGCAGGTGCTCCAGGTGCTCGGCTTCTACGGCCTCGATCGACTCGAAGTTGAGGAGGCGTCGGCCGGCGACATCATCGCTTTCAGTGGCATCCCCGCACCGCGCATCTCCGACACACTCTGCGATCCCGAGAATGTCGAGGCGCTGCCGACGCTATCCGTGGACAAGCCGACGATCAGCATGACCTTCGAGACCAACACGTCACCCCTGTCGGGCCGTGACGGCAAGTTCGTGACCAGCCGCCAGCTACGGGAGCGGCTGCAACGTGAGGCGCTGCACAACGTGGCGTTGCGGGTCGAGGACACCGAAAACCCGGACAGGTTCCGCATCGCAGGGCGTGGCGAGCTCCACCTTTCGATCCTGCTCGAGAACATGCGCCGCGAGGGCTACGAGCTCGCGGTCTCCCGACCTCGGGTTGTCGTACGCGAGGTCGACGGGCAGCGTCACGAGCCCTTCGAGCAGCTCAGCGTCGACGTCGAGGAGCGCCACCAGGGATCGGTCATGGAAGCCCTTGGATCTCGTGGCGGCGACCTCAAAAACATGCAGCCTGACGGCAAGGGAAGGGTGCGACTCGACTACATCATCCCCGCCCGCGGCCTGATTGGATTCCAGACGGAATTCCGCACCATGACCTCCGGTAGTGGGCTCTACGTCCACAGCTACGACCACTACGGTCCGGTGAAGCGCGTCGCGCGTACCCGTCGCGCCAATGGCGCCCTGGTGTCGATGGCGCCGGGGAAGGCCCTCGGTTATGCGCTGTTCAACCTGCAAGAGCGAGGCCAGCTGATGATCGGCCCGGGCGAAGAAGTCTACGAGGGGCAGATCGTCGGCATCCACGCCCGCGACAAAGACCTGACGGTCAACCCACTCAAGGGCAAGAAGCTCACAAATATGCGAGCCGCGGGCAAAGACGACGCCATCGCTCTCATCACGCCAGTGCGGTTCACTCTGGAACAGGCCCTCGAGTTCATCGAGGATGATGAACTGCTGGAGGTCACGCCGCATTTCCTGCGGTTGCGCAAGCGTCACCTGAAGGAGGTCGACCGGCGCCGAGATGCGAAGAGCCAGGCCAGTACCGAACAGCCGATTCCGGCAACAGCCTGACCCTTCTTGCGCTCGCCAAACACCGGCCCCGACAGGGTAAACTCGACGGGAACGGTTTGGGCTGCACCTCCTCCGGCGTCCGATGTTCCAGCAACTCGGTGGAGGCGGCATGAAGAGTGAAGGCTGGATCACCGGCTATCGAGAGCCGTGCGAGGCATGAGGAAGACACTCCTGAAATTCCTGGTCACCGCCGCGGTTGCAGTTTTGGCGGTCGGCTGTGGCCCCGTTGAAAAACCGAACGTCATCCTCATATCCATCGACAGCCTGCGTGCCGATCATGTTGGCGCGTATGGCTATTCGCGTGCGACCAGCCCCCATATCGACGCTTTGGCGGAAGAGAGCGTCGTGTTCGAGAATGCCGTGAGCACGACGAGTTGGACTCTGCCGGCCCACATCTCGATGCTCACGTCACGATTCTCGGAAGCGCACGGCGTGACCGGGGCGGGTGACAGTCTGGCGGACTCCGCCATCACACTCCCGGAGATCTTTCAGGAGAATGGGTACGCAACCGCCGCCGTCGTATCGGGCCCATTTCTGAACCGGCGCTTCGGCTTCAGCCAGGGGTTCGACGTCTACGATGACGAAACCGTTTCCTTCGCCGAGATCAACGATTCGCACCAAGGGGTCACATCGCCCCTGACCCACCGGCGCGCGCTGGAAATCCTGAAGGACGTGGCCGGCCGGCCGTTCTTCCTCTTTCTCCACTACTGGGACGTGCACTACGACTACGCCCCGCCGCCGCCCTATGACGAGATGTTCGACCCCGACTACTCAGGGAGCGTCTCGGGAGACGATTTCATCCGCAATGACGAAATCCACCGCGGCATGAACTCGCGCGATCTGGAACATGTGGTGGCACTCTACGACGGGGAGATCGCCTTCACCGACTTCTATCTGGGAGAGCTCTTCGCGGAGCTCAAGAGGCTCGAACTCTGGGACAACACTCTGATCATTCTCACTTCAGACCATGGCGACGAGTTCTTCGAGCACGGCAACAAAGGACACCGAAACACGCTGTACGGCGAGCTGCTGAACGTGCCGCTGATCGTCAAACTCCCGCAGCAACGCCGGGGCGGAGAAAGACTCGGCAACCTCGCGGGGGTTGTCGATATCGCCCCAACGATGCTCGAGGTTGCGGGACTGCCGCCCTTGGCAGGGGCGAATGGAGAAGACCTCTTGGCTCGGACGAGCGATTCCGATGAATCGTCCGAACGTGTCTACTTCGCCGACGTTGATCTACGCGTCAAGTCGGTCGTCTCGGAGTCGTCGAAGCTTATCGCCCACTGGAGGCGGGGACCCGACGAGGAGATGCGCGTCGAACTCTACAACATGATCCGTGATCCCGGGGAGCAACTCGATGTGTCGACCAAAGAGGTGGCGCAGGTAGTGCGGCTCCGGCGGGCACTGCAGGCCTGGGTGAGGTCCGCCCGAGAACAGGTCAAGCATCTGGGCGAAAGTGGCTTCGAGCAGGATCCTGAGCTGGTGCGGACGCTCAGAAGCCTCGGCTATATTCAGTAGGCTCGTATCATGCGGCTACGGAAACCAATTCGTGTCTTCAGCGCTGCGTTGCTGGCGGCGGCGCTGCTCTCATCTGGGTGCGGCTCGCCCGAGCCGACGCGGGTCATCCTGATTGGAGTCGACACGTTGAGGGCGGATCATCTCGGTACCTACGGCCACACTCGCCCGACATCCCCCTTTCTCGATGTCCTCGCGGAACAAGGGGTTGTCTTCGAGCAAACGTTTGCCACCTCCCCCTGGACCCTGCCCTCGTTCGCGAGCATTTTCACCGGGAGGCCAATGAGCGGACATGCCGCGGGCATCGACACAACGATCTCGAACGAGGAGTGGGATGAGGTGCAGGTCGGGACCTATGGCAGGGCCAAGCTTGATCCCGGCGTCACCACCATCGCCGAGGTCATCTCCGCGGCCGGGATTCCGACCATCGCCGTAGCCCAAAATCCCTACATGGACCCGG
>CALAKE010000360.1 GCA_937922775.1 uncultured bacterium
TCATCGAAATCGAGGATCTCCTGCTCGCCGCTCAACCGGGCGAGCAGTGCGGGGTCACTCTCGCCGTCTACCAGCCTCTTTGTGACTCGCGACCGCCTCATGAGCGTCGCGTCTTTGGCCTGGGTGTCGGCGCCGCGTCGCACGAGAAAGCGGACCATGAACTTTCTGAACCCTGCAAGATATTGGCAGGGGTCGACCTGCAGGATCGTCTGCAAGGTGGGCACCTCCCGACGTACAAGGTCGACCTTCTCCCAGATATCAGTCTTCGGAAAGGGTGCCAACGTGACCAGAACCTTGGTGCCTGCGGCGCGCATGATCTCGACAATCTGAGCCGATTCGAGCAACGGGTTGATGGGGTTGACGATACCCGTCGTCTCCGCACCCCAAATGGTCAGGAACGCCTGTGGCAGGTTCGGCAACACCATCGAGACTACGTCTCTGGGCCCAACGCCCAGGTCGTAGAACATGTTCGCGGTCTGGTTGATGCGCCCCAGCAGCTCGCGATGGGTGAGCTCCACCGGCCGGTCGTAGCTCGTGCCTTGCATGAAGAAGGAGAGAGCCAGGCGATCGCCACCGATATCGGCCCCGCGCCGAAGCATCTCATAGGTGCTGGACGGCAGGTCATATTCGTCCAGGGAGACCTGCTCGATGGTCTCGATGTCGGCCAGAGTGCTGATTCGGGACATTCGGCGCCCTCCTTCGGGTCGTCTGAGTCGCAATTGCGATTCTATCCACTCTGTGTCCAAATCGCCCTGCAAACCCTCGATACCCTTGCTCACGTGGCCCGCAGCTCTCGGCGAACCAGGGGGTGAGTCAAGATGTGTCTATACCACGTCCTGGCCGGCGAGTTACCATTTTCCGGGTTGACTTCGAGCTCTATCAGTGGACATGGAGAGTCGCACATGAGAAATCTGAGCACTGCGGTGGGTGTGCTCGCGCTTCTGGTTGTGTCTGCGACGCTGGCGAATTCGGCGCATGCCGACACCGTCTACCTCAAGAATGGGCGCGTTATCCACAGTTCTGTCGTACGAGTCGAGGACGATCGCGTCGTAGTGATGCAGTACGGGGGCATGGTGTCGATCCCGCTCGAGATCGTTGACCGCATAGAGGAGGACAATCAGGTAGAGCCCGGCGGCTTCGTGCCGCCCCAGCCGGAACCGGCGTTCGACGAGGCGCCGGAGGGGAGCTCGGCAGAGGGCGATCCAGCGGCTGAGGGCGCAACTCCTGAGGAGGGCACGGCGCAGTCCGAGGAGGGCCAGGTCGTGGAGGACCCGGCCGCACAGCCGGACCCGCCCGAGGATCCGAGGCGGGATCAAGCCTACTGGCAGGGACGGCTGCGGCCAATCTACAGCCAGATGGATCGTGCCGACCGAGAACGCAGGGAGTACGCGCAACTCGCCCGGACAAGCGCTGAGGCACAGCGCCAACTCGATCGCATCGACACGCACCTCGCCGATCTCGAGCGACAGGCCGAGGCCATCCGGTCAGAGGCTCGCCGGCTGGGCGTGCCGGCCGGCTGGGTGCGACGTTAGCCTGGCACCACGATCACGATCACCGGCGGGCACCGGCCTCGAGACAGCGCCCGGGTCAGTGGAGGTGCAGTCCGTCCCGTTCGGGGAGCGGCTGGATACCTGCGCTACCAGTCGGATCGCAGAATTCGGCGATTACTCCCTCGAACAGAGCGTCGAAATCGACCAGGATCCCATCGATCATGAAGCGGGCCTGCCGCATGTAGGCCTCGTCGGCCGAGCCTGGTGCGTCCCACGTCATAGGTGCTCCGGTGGTGCTTTGGAAAGATCTCACCCCGTTCGTTGACATTAAGAGACTTTCCACTCAAAGGCATCGAGACCAACCCGCGGGACGTCGGGGCCGATTGCCAGACCAATACGGAGAGGGAGATCCATATGGCCGGCAAGACCTACAAACTGATCCTCAGCGGTTTCAAATTTCCCAAGGCCCTGGGAGACGACAAAGCCAACTTCCGCTTCGCCGTCGACGTTCGCTACCTGGACCCCAAAGGCAAGCCGGTCGAGAAGCATGTGGTCATGCCCGACCTTGATAATTACTGGGAGTGCGACCGCCGCAAGTCGAAAGAGCCCAACTACGTTCGCGAATCGCCGACCTCCCCGAAGTTCAACATGGCGAAGATCGACGCCTGGGAGAGGTTGATTCTGATGGTGCAGGCAGAGTCGATCCTCTCCGTCAGATTCAAAGTTTTCGATGTCGACCGCAAGGACGCCTGGGACCAGGTCCAGAACGTGCTGGGATCCGTGGCTGCGGCGCTGATCGGCCGAACGGGGCGGCTGATCCCCGATATCCCGGCAATTTCCTGGGATGACACCCTCGGGAACGCCACTGAAAAGCTGGAGAGCTGGATCGTCCAGAAGCTGGCAGGCCAGAAGGACAAGGTTCTCTTCAGGGGTTCCGTGAACACCAAGAAGGAGCAGGAGTACAAGATCAGCGGTGCAGGCCAGCACGGCAAGTACGAGGTCCGCTTCGAAATCGACGGAGACTAGCCTGGACCTCTCGACGGTTCGTGACGCTTCGACACATCGGAGTAGGCGCCCGCATGCTTCTCGTGTCAGACTTTCCGGGATTGTCGTGTCACACTCAGGTCGAGCGGATGATTGTTCGGTCCGAACGCACTACCGAGCGGAGATCAAGGCCCGGTCCGACGCGATGCAAGGAGGATTCCCGTGAAGGAGCTCATTCGACAACGGCTGCTCGAGTTCCTCGAGGAGGATTTGGGTCGAGGCGACGCGACCAGCCAGGCGGTGATACCGCGGGGGGCGCGTGCCGCGGCACACGTAATCG
>CALAKE010000361.1 GCA_937922775.1 uncultured bacterium
GCCAAGTAGTTCTCCAAGTCGTACTTGAAGCGGGCACACCAGAACCCTCCTTCGGGACGGTCCTCGAGTAGGGCGATGTGCACGGGGTCGACAATCTCGGCGCCCTGGGCAACCAGGTCCTCGAGCGCTTCCTCGAAGCGCCGCAGCACCCCCGGGTGTGTGTTGTCGGCGTTGGCGTGATAGCGCACGACCCCGATGCGTTTGTCCCTCAGGCCGTCGACATCGAGATGCTCCGCGTAGCTCTCCGCCCGATGCTCCTGGGCCGCAGCGGTCACCGGATCGGCAGGGTCATACCCCGCCAGGACATCGAAGACAGCCACGGCGTCAGCAACCGTGCGGGCCATCGGGCCGCCAATGTCGCGGTTGAAATAGAGCGGCACAATGCCATCGCGGCTGGTCAATCCCATGGTCGATCGGATACCGACCAGAGAGTTGTGCGACGAGGGACCGCGGATCGAGTTGCCAGTGTCGGTGCCGAGCCCGACGGCGCCGAGGTTGGCTGCCACCGCAGCCCCGGTACCGCCGCTCGATCCCGCGGGCACCCGGTTCGTCGCGTAGGGGTTGCGCGTGTATCCGGGGATCGCCGATCCGATGGTCTCGTAGGGCGAGAAGGCGAACTCGGCCATGTTCGATTTGGCCAACACGATAGCCCCGGCCTCACGAATCCTCCGGACCTGGAATGAATCGTCGGGCGGGACCGACTCCGCCAGCGACGCGGAGCCACCGCTGGTTGGCAAATCGTGGGTGTCGTAGTTGTCCTTGACGATGATCGGGATGCCGTGAAGCGGTCCGGTCAGGCCGGACTCGGAGAGGGCGGCGTCGAGCTCCTCGGCCCGCTCCAGAGCCCTGGGGTTGAGCCTGATGACGGCATTGAGGGCCGGCCCTCTCTTGTCATAGGCCTCGATGCGCTCGAGGTACATCTCGACAAGCTGGCGGGCCGTCAGCTCGCCCGCTTCCATGGCAGCGTGAATCTCGGCAATCGTCGCCTCTTCGAGCACGAAACCGGCGGGAGAAGGACTGTCGGTCGGCGCACAGGCAACGGAAAGCAGGAGATGCAGGCCGAGAAGGGCGACGGTCGGTGTGGATAGAACACGGTGCCTGAGAAGCATGAAGTTACCCTCCAGAGCTCAGATGGTCAGTGGCCCTCTCTTATACACCTACCAGAGCGTACTGTGGAGGGCCGCGCCTCCGGGTGCGTTTCTTCGATCGCCCTTTCAGGTATGCTCTCGAGACGTTTGGCCCCCTGAAGATCGACCTCGTGACATGGAGCCCAGTAGATGAGAAACCGAATCGCCCTATTCGCCGCCGTCGTCGCCCTGGTCGTGGGCCTCGCGGTCTTTGGCCTGACCCTGCAGTCGACCAACACCGCCACACCTGTCATCTCGCAGGAAGAGGCCCTCGAGCTCATCGACTCCGGGGACGAAATATTGATCCTCGATGTGCGCACGCAGCGTGAGTTCGATGGCGGCCGCGTGCCCGGAGCCGTGTTGATTCCCCACACGGAGCTGATGGACCGATTCGATGAGATCGCCGAGTTCATGAACAAGCCGGTGGTCGTCTACTGCGAGGCGGGCGGCCGGGCCGGGCGGGCCGAGAGAGAGCTGCGAGAGGCCGGGTTCACCAACCTCCTGCACCTGGAGGGCGACATGCGCGCCTGGAAGGCGAACGCCCGGCCCCTGGACAAATAGAGCCGGGAGCTGGCCCGCGCCAGCCGCGCATACGGCGCCAGATCGTCGCTTCGGTGGCGCCGCGACTACCCAAACACCGTCATCGATCGGTCTTCATCGACCACCACGGGCCCTTTGCCGCCTCCCTGCGGACATTCGTCGCGCAGTGTGTATTGCCACTCCAGGCGTGGTAGACCCGGTCGTCGAGGAAATGTACCTCGAGGGGAAGGTCGGCGAGAATGCCGCGGACGTACTCCTGCAGGAGGTCTCGACCTTCGACCTCCGGCCCGTGCGGGTCGCTGACGAACAGATGGCCGTTGAGGATCACCGAGTTGACCATGTTCGGAAATAGCGACGTGCCCTCGGCGGTCACCATCGCCGGCATCCGAATGATGTCCTCGGAACGCACGCCGAACTCCTGTTGCAGAGTCGCGACGTTGGGGTCGAGGCGATCCGTCTGCAACTGGCGGTTGTGACGGACGAGGTCGTCATCACGGAGGAGAGTGGCCACCGTGGCGCCTTCCTCGTAGGGCTGCAAGACTGCCAAGTCACCCTTGCCCTCCGCCATCCATCCTTCGAGAAGCTCGAGCATCAGGGCGGTGTCCGGGACCAAAACCATGTGGGGATGCTCCGCCGAGCCGCCGGGCACGAAGGCGAAGATCTCGTCGACATGCTTGATCAGCAACCAGCCGGTATCGAATCGAACTGCCGGCGCTTGGATTCCCTGGGCGTCCAACATCGCGACGATCTGAGGGTTGAGCGATTCGTCACCGTTGGCTCCATAGTAGACACGGCCGAGCGGATAGCCCGGCACCGCGGGTGAAACCTCGAGATTGCCGTACCAATCGAGCCAGCCGTTTCGCCTCTCCCTATCCCGGAGCTCGGGCCGGTACGAGCCGCAGGAAAGCCAGCCATAGTCAGGCCCGAGAAGTCGGTCGCGGGCGAGCTCATCGAAGGGTCGGCCGCGGTTTGCTTTCAGCACCACGTTCATGCGCCGGCCCGGCATCTCGCTGTACCCGATTTCCATCGTGTCCTGGAGCCAGATGTTGCTCTCCGGGTAGGGCTCGCCGGCGGGTACGACCTCGAGCTCTGCGCCGGCAGTGGGAACGAGCTCCTCGAGCTGCATCAGGAAGACGTCGTTGCGCTCCGGAAACTCCCGTACATAGAGCGTGCGCCCAGCATCCATATTGGACAACAACAGGAATGGGGCAACTCGCAGGCGAACCGAATCGCTCCCGATCTCTCCATCCGGAGTCGAGACGGTTGCGGTAACCAGCACCTCACCCGACCAGCTCGCATCGGCGTAGGAGCTCGCCTCGATGCGCAGCTCGAGGTCGTCATCTCGCAGCAGCGACGCATCAGGCCCCAACGCTTCGGCGACCGAGACCTCAGTCGTCGAGCCCACCTCCAGAGGTCCGTCACCGCCGAAAGACAGATAGGCACCATCCTCGGTCCGGTAGAAGAGCTGCACGTGAGAGCGAGCAACATCGTCGACAGCAACCTCCAGGCGGCTGTCGGGCGGCAGGTTCGGCATTTGCCGCAGTCGCAGGACGGCCAGGTCTGCGAGGTCCTCAGGGCCATTGACCACGGCATCCGCATGATCGGGTGCGCCGCTGTTGTCGTCGCTGTCGTTGTTGTTCAGGAAGATGGCGCCCCGGTCGGCTGTCCAGTTGTCTTCGCCGGCCTCGTCGCGGTCGAAATCCACGATCTCGTCTCGATCGACGTCAGCCGCCAGGTCGACCCGAGGCCGCGAATCGCACCCAACCAGCATCGAGCCGATAGCCACCGCGAGAACCAAACCAACTGCTGGGTGATTTTTCATCGGTCAGTCCGTCGGCTCGCCTTCCAACAGGCCCTCCAGCGGCAGCAACTCGGACCCGTTTTCGGTGCAAATGGCGTACTGCAGCTCGCCGGCGCCATACATCGACACGCCGGCATACTGGCCATTCTTGTCGAGAACGAAGAACCGAACGTTGAAGGCGGGCTCGCCCCTGCTATTCAACAAGCGATCCTCGATCGTGTTGGAGCGGATGCGACGAAGCCCTTCCATGCCCGCATCCTTGGGGTGCATGCCGCGACGCATGTTCTCGACGATGAGAAACGAGGTGAGGTTGTAGAGGTTGGCCTCTCCGCGTCCGGTCGAGCCGCAGGCACCCACGTCCCCGTCGACGTAAAGTCCGGCGCCGAGGATGGGGGAGTCCCCTGCCCTGCCCGGGATCTTCCAGGCCAAACCGCTGGTCGTCGTGACCCCACAGATTTCGCCCTGCGCGTTGATGCCGTCGCAGTTGATCGTACCCCAGAAGCTGTGCTCCGGAATCAGTCCTTCCCTCATCATTGCCAGGCCGGCCTCATACCCACGGATGGAGCGCGCCTTGGGGTCCAGGTAGTGATCAGGGTCGACCCGTCGCTTCCACTCCAGCCACAGCTCTCGCGATTTTGGCGTGTTGAGGTCGTCCTCGATGGTGAAGCCCAAATGGCGGGCAAACTCCTGTGCCCCTGTTCCTACCAGCAGATGGTGATCGGTCTGGTCCATGACCGCGCGCGCGACCAGCGAAGGCGTCCGCACGCCCTCGAGCGCCGCTACGCCACCGGCGCGCTTCAACGGGCCGTGCATGCAGCAGGAATCGAGCTGCACCACGCCCCTTTCGTTGGGCAGGCCTCCATAGCCGACGCCGCTCTCGGTCGGATCGTTCTCGACGATATTGACCCCGGCCATGAGAGCGTCGAGAACGTCGGACCCGGCGGTGATCATCTCGAACGCCTTCTCAACGCAGTTCTGCGGGCCGCCGTCGCGATACGCGTAGCCGCTGTAGTCGGAGATCACGAGGGGCTTGACTCCCTGCGGAGTCAGCATCGTGGGAGCGACACCCGTCGCCGGGGTGGCCACAGCCGACCTCACTCCGGAGAGGCCCGCGGCCGCCCCTGCCAGCCCGGCTGCAGTGCCGGTCTTCATCAGATCACGCCGACTGATCTTCGTCTTCATTCGCTTATCTCCTGCGAGGGTGGATTGTCTCTCTGATGAGGCAGCGAGCGAAAGGAGACCCGAGTTTCCCATATCCGCCCCTTGTCACCAATGGTCGTTAGAGGCATATTCGGGCCACCGTGCCGCTCTCCCTCACTGCAACCCAACGAGCCTGACATGAGCGATCCGATGCCCCCTTCTCGTGCGGAAGTCAACGGCGACTCTGCACCCGCCCTCCGCCTCGACCGACGCCGGTTCATGGGTTTTTTCTCCGCCGCAGGCCTCGGCGGCACCCTTTTCCCCGGTGTTCTTTGGGCTCGGCTGCAGGAGCAGGAGGAAGAGGAACCGAAGATCACTGCCGAGATGATCGCCGACGCCGAGGCAGTGGCCGGACTCGAGTTCACCGACGAGGAACGCGAGATGATGCGTCGCAATCTCGACCGCAACCTGCGCTCCTACGTTGCCCTGCGAGAGATCGACATCCCGAACGACGTGCCGCCTGCCCTGCTTTTCGAGCCTGTGATGCCTGGCGTCGAGGCCGATCTCGGGGGCGAGCAGCGGCCGCTCCGGGTCAGTCCCCAGCGGTCTCCTGAGGTGACTGCCGACAAGGAGGAGCTGGCCTTCGTGCCGGTCACGCAACTGGCCGAGCTCGTGCGAGCTCGCCAGCTGAGCTCTGTCGAGCTGACCACCA
>CALAKE010000362.1 GCA_937922775.1 uncultured bacterium
CCTCCGCTGTACTCGATCGGTGGCAAGACTACGGGGTCTCCCGCAAAGGCCTTCTCGACCAGTGGCAAAACGCCGAACTCTTCGATCTGGGGGTCGGTCAGGTAGTTGTATTCCGCCATCACTCGCGCTGTCTCCGATTCGTCCATGCCCCAGGCCCGCATCCACGCAGGATTCACCTGAATGATCTTTCCGTCGGGGGTTAAGATCACAATACCTTGCGGCGACTGCTCCATGAGATTGCGGAAGCGCTCTTCGCTTTCTTGAAGCTCATCGACCATACCGGTGAGGTCCGAATAGAGCAGTGCATTCTCCACGGACACGGCGAACTGAGCCGAGAGGTGCTCGAGAACGTCCACGTGCTCCGGTGAAAAGGCATCGGCCAAGCGCCGGTTCTCGAGATACAGCAGGGCCCTGACCTTTCCGTGACTAGAGGCAGGTAGACAGAGGATAGACCTGATGCCGAGTGCCTGGACCGTTTTGTCCGCCCTGAAGCGATCGTCCTGCAAAGCATCTCCCACTACCAGCGTCTCTCTAGACCTGCGGCAATAGTCGAACACGGTTTCGGGAACCGAGCTCGTCTCTTCGCCGGCCGGATCGAAAGGCAGGTCGAGGAGTGTCTCACGCTCACCGGTGGCTACGTCTGCACGTGCCTCGAGGAACCAGTCTTTGCCCCGTCTGAGCAGCAACACAGCTCTGGCTGCCCCGGAGTTGAGCATCACCAGGTCCAGCATCTCCGTCAGCAGCGAGTCGAGATCGGTTTCGGAGGAGAGTGTTTGTGAGGCCTTTATCACCCCCCCCAAATCCAGTTGGTCCGAAGTGACGGCGTGACTGATCGTGGGTCCCGCCGTGCCGGAAATGTCCGGCGGTCCGACCGACCGGGTTACAGGTTCGAACCACTGCGGAAAGCTCTCTTCGATGTGTTTGACCTTGGCGCCCGCTCCCCACCGATCGTAGAGGGCGTGCGCGTCGCGCATGTACGCTTCCGCGATCCTGTCGTTGTCGCATTCGAGCCAGAAGCTCGCGCACAGTTCGCTCGCGAGTGCCTGCTCGTGAAGGAAGCCGTTTTTTCGGGCCTCCTCGATCGCCGCCTCATAGAACTGAACGGCCTGCCACGGATCGTTTGTTAACCGGGACTTCTCGGCCTGAACCAAAAGGTGTTCGTGTCGATAGTTCATCGGGGCCGACTCGGCCCACAATCTCAACTCATCTTCGAACGGCTTCAGTTTCTCCAGTCGCTCTTCTCGGTCAGCTTCGTACTCTGGATCCGACATACCGGCGAGACACGCCAGTGCGCCGTAGAAGGAGATCTTGGTATACAGATAATGTGGATTGAGGCTGCCGCGGTATTTCAGCACCTCGTCGATGTGCCGGTATGCCGCGTCCGGGTCGCCAAAGAGATAACACAGCTTCATCTTCAGCAGTCCGTAGAGGGCGAACAGAAATTGGTTCCCTTCCAGCCGCGACATCATGGTTTCTTCGGAAAACCACTTCCCCTCCAACCGCGTTGTGCTGGGTGACCTCCCGGTCAGATTGAGCGCCGACTGTGCGAGCATCAAGGCCAATTGCAGGGAGAACTGCTGGCCCTTGCTCTGACAAAGGCTGATGGTGGGCTCGATTTCCGCGAGGCAGTGTTCGAGAGGTTTTCCCGATCCCCAGCTCAGCCACGTGTAGTTCAGCAGGCAAAAGAGACCATATTCGAAATCACCAGCCTGCATGGCCATCCAGTGGTATGCCTTGAGCGGAGCTATCTGATCGTGGATCGGCTGCATCCAATGCCGAACATTCGCATACTGCATGTTGAATAACTGTGCGGCCCTGCCGGGATGCGGGTACTTCTCGAGCAGGTCGACCGCCAGTTGTCCGAAGTCATTCCCTTCCTGATACCGTTGCATGAGACAGAGGGTCATAGCGTACTGGGTATACGCAAAGCTTGATATGCTGCTGTTGCCGTACCGGCCGATGAGATTCAACATGGTATACGTCACCGACGGGAAACGCTCAGGCGCCGATACTATCACCGACGCGGAAGTCGCCATCAGAATCTCCATCGCCGCCAGCTTCTCCTCGTCCTCCATTGGGGGCAGGTCACGCAACTCGGCAATCGGCGGGTTTGACTCGCGTTCGCCGTCCAAAACGACGTCGAGTTGCTCCATGTAGCGCTCGGCCAAGGCGATTGCTCTACCCAGCTCATGCCGAGCGACGCAAGACATGATCAGCGCCTTGTGGGCGATACCGGCATCGATATCTCGTTTGGCATTATCGGTGATTTCATCGAACAGTGCTTCTACTTCTTCGTATTGGATGTTCAGATAGCACACCTCTATCAGCTCGTTGTGAACATCGAGTGTCAGCTGGTAGTGGTCCTGCCACGCACTTTCACTCAACAGAGGGACAGCCTGCTTCAGGCATGTGGCCGCCGCATCGAACGCGGAGTTTTGCCTGGCGGTCCGGCCCGCGATCAGGTTCAGTCTCGCGACGTCGAGTCTCTCCGCCTCGTCGTCCAGCAGAGAACCACCCAGATCGTAGTGAGCGACGATGTCGAAGATCCGTTCTTCGAGATCTTCAGCTGCGGTATCGGCCAGCAGTACTCGGCCGATCTTCAGATGCTTTCGGGCTCTGCTGCTCTCGTCGCTCAACGCGTACGCGGCCTGTTGTACCTGGTCGTGCACGAACTCGAAGCTGCCATTGAGCTTCACGACATAGCGGCCGGTCACCGCAGGGGCGAGCAACTCGACTACCTCTTGCTCCTCGAGGCTCGATATCAACGCCAGGGTCGGCGCGTCGAACCTGTTGCCGATGCAGGCCGCCAGGTTCAGGATGTCTCTGACCGGTTCGGGCAGGTGCCCGATTGTCTCGGTCAGGAGATCGGCCACGTTGTCTGCGATCGTGGCCGTCTCTATGTCGTCAAAGTCCCATTCCCAGCCACGTGCTTCCGGGTCATAGCGGAACCGGCCTTTTTCATGCAGCGAGTAGATCAGCCGGCGCAGGAAGAACGGATTGCCCCGCGTCTTGTCGCGGAGAATTCTGCCGAGCTCCTCGATGCCTTGCCTGGATCGCAGAGCGTCCGACAAGAGGGTAACGACGGACCGCGGTTCGAGATCGTTCAGCCTCAGTGACTGAAGCGGCATTCGACCCTCCTCGCGGCTGCCGATAAAGGTCGAAAGCGGATGGGACGCATCCACCTCGTTGTCGCGGTATGCACCGATGACCAGTAGCCCGGGTAAACCGAAGTCGCGGCGGATCACGTCCAGCAACCTGAGCGATGCCACATCGATCCACTGCAGGTCGTCGAAGAACAGGACAATCGGCTGCTCTCTAGTGGCTACGGCGGAGAGAAAGCCGGTGAAGACGTAGTGGAGGCGGTTCTCGGATTCCCGGCCGTCCAACTGGGGGACATCCGGCTGCGCACCGATGAGCTCCTTGAGGGCCGGTATCATATCCGTCAGCACTCTGCCTGAGTCACCGACAGCCGCTTGGACTCTGTCCAGCCACTGCGCGTAGATCTCCCCCGGTTCGGCCAGAATCTGGGAAATGAGTGCGGCAAAGGCATGAGTGATGCCCGCATACGGCGTGGCCCGCAGGTACTGGTCGAACTTGCCCTTCACGAAGTGGCCGTTGGCGGCAGCTACCGTCTGTCTCAGTTCTTCAACCAGCGCCGTCTTGCCGACACCCGAGTATCCACCGACGAACAGCATCGACGGAGTCTCCCGGCACGCACTCTCGAACGCAGTCGTCAAAACGTTCAGTTCATGTTCGCGGCCGTAGAGCCTCTGCGGGTACGTGAACCTGCCGGCACAATCGGCTTCCGCGATCGGGAAGCTCTCGACGGTATTGTCCGGCTTCAGGCGCTCCAGACAGGTGTTCAGGTCGGCGGCTACTCCGCCGGCGGACTGGTAGCGGTCGTCCGCGTCTTTCTCGAGCAGCTTCAAGATGATGGTGCCGATCATCTCGGGGATGTCCGGCGATACCTGGGAGGGCGGGGCCGGACTCCGGGTAATGTGCTGATGGATGAGCAACATCGGGCTCGTCGAGAAGAACGGCAACTTCCCGGTGAAGAGCTCGTACAGAATCACGCCGAGAGAATAGAGATCCGAGCGTTCGTCCACGGAACGGTTGACTCGGCCGGTTTGTTCCGGAGGGATGTAAGTCAGGTTTCCCAGCGGCTGGTCGCGCCGGACCTTGTCACGGTCTACTCCGTTAATGAGGGAAGCGACAGCCAGGTCGATGAGATGGACCGTCCGCCGTTTGCTGCCGATGAGGACGTTCGTGCTGTTGAGGTCCAGATGGACGACGCTCCGCTGGTGAATTCGCTCCAGTATGCGGGTGAGATCGACGGCTATCTCCAACTTCGAACGCAGGCTGAGCTCTCCCGATGCGATGAGATCCCGCAACGTCTCACCGTCGATGTACTCCAGTATCAGTGCCGGCTGATTCTCGATCGACTGTTGACCGAGCGCCTTGCGCACACCCTCCACGTCATCGAGGGAGCACGTCATCATGTATTCGTCTTCCAGGGCTCTACTGGCTCGCCGCGACAGTCTGCGCCTGGAACGCTGCTTGACGGCTACCGGATGCTGCCATTCCGGAAGATTGACAACGGCGACTGTGGAGTTGCCTTGATGAATGACTCGATGCGTCGATGCCATGGCCGATGAAAACCTAGGTTGGTTGCGTTCTGTTCATCGGGGTGAGTTTGACACGAAACCTAAATGGGGGCAAGTGCCGGAGACTGCCAAAAAAGGGGTGGCCGGCAAGTACTGCCGACCACCCCTTTGAACCCTCTAACGAATGCTGGGTCCCGCAGTGGCGGTTGCTAGCGCCCGCCTATGCCGATCCCGAAGGTCCAGTACGTGTGTTCAAAGCCGCCGGACTCGAACGCCAAGTTGTACTTGACGCTCAAATAGGTGGCCATGTTTCTCGAAGGCGACAGCATGATCCCGACTTCCGGCGCGAGACCGAAATGCCAGTTGTCAACCGTCAGGGCACTGATACCCATCTCCAACCGGTTCTCGATGTAGTACGTGCCGACTCCGACGCCCAGATACGCCTGTGGGCCGCGACCGGATCCCAGGTAGTAGTGGGCCGTCGCGAGTATCGGGATCGCGTTCACATAGCGGAACTGGTATCCATCGATGTCGACGCCTGAGAAGTTGACAGTGCCGTCGACTTCCTCGTTGAACACATTCCAGCCGAGGAACAAACCGGCCGACATCTTGTCATTCAATACCGCGCGACCTTCTACTCCAAAGTTTCTAAAGCTGAACTGATCTGTGAAATCCTTCGTGTCGCCTGAACTGAGGGCTGCCTGATATTGCGCCGCCCAGAACCACTCCTGAGCCCTAACCTCGGCACTACCGAGGAGGACCAGGACAAGAGCAAGTGACGCTATTCTCGTCTTGATTCCCATGATGCTCATTCTCCTCTGTTAGTTGCCCAGGTAAGGGGATTGCGTGAATGCCTGGTCGATTCCGTCAATGACGCGCACTGAAGTTGGGTTGCTGGTCAGCAACCCGCGCACGGCACCGGCCCAAACCACTCCGATCGCATCCTGCTCCGGATCGTACGCGTCGGGATCGACGAGGAAGAGCATTAATGTCCCCACTTCATACGTGACGCTGCCGCCATAATACGGCGGATAGTACCAGCCATAACCGGGATAACCGCCCCAATATCCCCAACCAGGGTAGTATCCCCAGTAGCCCCACCAACCCCCGTAGTACCAGTAGTCGGTGTTCTCGACGCCGACCGCTCCCACGAGAAGCACGAGGTCGGCCCCGTTGTTCAACGGATCATCCTCCCGCTCGTACCCCAGCGTCTCCATGTTGTCTGCGACCGTCTCGAGAATCAGGTCGTCGAAGGTACGCGGCAGATCGATGATATCTTCTATGATCGAGTCGTTCCCGATGTGGACCACACTGTCGGGCATGGCATAGTTCGTAAAACTGCCGAAGCTGACCGTGGAGTCGTGCGTGGTGATCACGACGTCGAGTTGTGTGACACTCGTCGGGTCGCCGGGATAACAGGCCGGCAGCCATAGAAGCAGCCCGAGAGCCGTTCCTGTGGCCAGCGTACGCGCGGCCCATCGCT
>CALAKE010000363.1 GCA_937922775.1 uncultured bacterium
GCCACGCCCGCCAGGCCGACGCCCGGAGAGATGCGTAAATCGCTACCGACCGCCGCTGTGTCGCTGGATAGTGATGCCCTCATTGTGAACACGCGCGGCGCCCGGGCGCGGAGCCAGGGACCATACCTCGGTCCAACAACAACCCAGGGCTCGTACCCCACCAAGTCGACATAGGTGCGGGCGGAGATCGACAGGTTGTACAGGTGTGTCCCGTTGCTCGCCTCGTAGCCGTGCAGCATGGAATCCAGGGGTGCGACGTAGACGATGTTCCCGACAACAGCGGGCGCTCCCGGCGCGTCGACCCCGAGTTGACGTTGCCATTTCTGGCTGCCACTTTGAGCGTCAATGGCAGTCAAAAACTGGTCGTTCCCGGCGACATAGACGAGACGATCGGAAACGGCGGCGGCCGACAGCCGGGCCCTCACGGTGCTCGCGTAGCGCCAAAGCTCGGTGCCCGAAGCCGTGTCGATCGCCATCAGAACACCGTTTTCCGTGCTCACATAAACCGTATCACCGCTGGGATTCGTGACCAGGGCGGTTGCGAGGAGTGCCTCCACGACCCATCCCTGGCTGTCTTTGTCCACCTGGTAGAGAGCGGCTCCGTCGGCGAACACGACTGCGCCGCCGGCAGCGGCCAGGAAGGTCGGGGTCTGCGACATGCGGAACTGGCCGAGAAACGAGCCGTCCTGGACAGCCAGCCACCAAATGGCACCCTGCGAGGCAACGATCAGCTCTTGACCTTGGACGACCGGTGCAGCGGTGGCCTCCAGCTCAGCCCGCCAGCTCTCCGAGCCATCGCTTGCCCGACGGGCCTCGACATGGCCTGCATAAGCCAAGAACACATGGTCTGAGCCGACGGCCGGTCTGAATGAGGGAACGCGTGGTATTCCGTCTTCGTCGAGCGAGGTGGTTTGCCATGCCGGCATAAGCGGCGGCGGTAGGACTTCATCTTCCTCCACCTCGGTGGGAATGGGTGCCAGCGGGTCCGCATCCAGATAAGTGTCACCTCCGCACGCAAATGCGGAGAGAATCAGCAGCGGGCAGATCACCGCTACCAGAATCGTGCTCGAGAGACTGCTCGGCGCGGGCGAATGCGCACACGCTGCGCCGGAGGTCGGGTCAGCGCCCGATCGCATTGCCCATTCCACGATGTGGCTGCTAACCTGCCTCAGTCCTCGTACCATCCCCATTGCTTTCACCTGTGGATCCATGCCCAAACTGTTGGCCAACGATATTGCCGAGCCGCTGCGCGGCAAGTATGTAGACCTGTTGCAACGAATCGGTTCTGCAGAATCGGCTCTGGTCGCGTTCTCCGGTGGAGTTGATAGCGCCCTTCTCGCGTTTCTCGCCCACCAGGTACTGGGTGAGCGGGCGCTTGCCATAACTGCTGACAGCCCCTCTGTGCCGCGCCGGCAGCTCGAGGAGGCGGCCCGCTTTGCTACTACCCTGGGACTCCCCCACGAGATCATCAGCACCGATGAGGTCGACGACCCACAATATCAGGAGAACGCCGGTAACCGCTGCTTCTTCTGCAAGACCGAACTATACGGCAAGATGCAGCAGATGGCGAAGGAACGTGGGTATGAGGTGGTTCTTGATGGCACCAATGCTGACGATGGGGGCGACCATCGCCCGGGTATGACGGCGGCAGAAGAACATGATGTCCAGAGTCCGTTGCTCTTGGCGGGCATGGGCAAGGCTGATATCCGTAGTCTGTCGAAATTGGCCGCTTTGCCGACATGGGACAAGCCGGCATCCGCGTGCCTGGCGTCGAGGGTCGCCTACGGAATCGAGGTCACGAGTGAAGTGCTCTCCCGCATCGAGCAGGGCGAGGAGGCAGTACGCGCGTTGGGCTTTCTCCAATTCCGCGTGCGTCATCATGGCGATCTGGTTCGCATCGAGGTGAGTCCCGATGAGCTAGAGCGCGCCCTCGATTCTCAGATGGCGGCACGTTTCGTGGGGGTCTTCAAGGAACTCGGTTATGCGTTCGTCAGCCTGGATCTGGAGGGCTATCGCTCGGGCAGCCTGAACGCGGCCTTGGTGCAAATTTCGGAGCCTGCCGAGTAGCCCACACGTTTCGCTGTCCTCCGGGCGCAGTCGGACAAGAGCACGTACGGCCGACTTTGCTCCTGGTGGCGACTGGCGACTATTTCCGGTCGACGCCCCACCCGAGCTTGGTGCGCAGGACCTCGAAGTGGGCTCGCTCTCCCGCACTCAGGAGTGTGAAGCGGTGCGGGCAGCGTTCGATCTTGGCGACCTCGCGATGATCGAACGTCGCTCCCTCTTGGCCATCGAGCGTCAGCACAATGTCCTGGTCAGAGGTGATGAGCTGCACGGCAATCTGGGCGTCGGCGGGAAGCACGAGGGGCCGATTCGCCAGGCTGTGGGGGCTGATGGGGCAGACCACCACGGCGTCCATCTCGGGCATGATCAACGGACCGCCAGCGGATAGTGAGTATGCGGTGGAGCCTGTCGGGGTGGCGACAATGAGACCGTCAGCGCGATATCGGGAGACAAACTCACCGTTCACCGAAACCTCATACTCGATGATTCGTGCAAGGGAAGTCTTGTTGACGACCGCATCGTTGAGTACGTCCCAGGTCACGACGGAGCCGTCAGCACGTTCGATCGTCGCGCGCAGCATCATGCGGCTCGAGGACGTGAAATCACCTGAAAAGACCTGCCCCAGGACCTCGTAGATCTCCTCTCTCGGCGTCAATGTGAGGAAGCCGAGGTTGCCGTAGTTGATTCCCAAGACCGGCGTTGCGGCTTCCGCCGCGAAACGGGCTACCGAAAGTAGAGTGCCGTCGCCTCCGAGTGCGATCACGAGATCGACCTGGGTGGGGAGATCGACGCGACTGCAGATCCGAGTTCCATCGGCGGAGAGCTCGCCGGCGGTTTCGTCGAGCGTGACCTCCACGCCTCGCTTCTCTAGCCACGTGGTGATGTGTCCGATTTCATTACCGATCGAGCCTTGTCCAGACTTTGCGACGAGGCCGACACGGGCGAAAGCGCGGACTCTCTGGTCAGCCGATGTGTTGGTCATGATCGTCAGGGACCTCCATCGAACCCAGGATGCTCTCTATGTTCTCACGTTGTGAGGGGTCCTGGGGACGGATCAAGTGAAGGAAACACTCCCAATTGCCGGCGGCACCCCGTAGCGGGCTGGGGACGGCGGAGGCTAGGCCCCATCCGAGCGAAGCGGCGGCGGCCGCAACCGCGTGTGCGGCCGCACGGCGATCTCCGGAACGGCGAACGACGCCACCAGAACCCACCTGTGCCGGACCGCATTCGAACTGCGGCTTGACCAGAATCAATGCCTCGGCCTCACCAGAGCACACATCGCCGACAGCAGGGAGGACCTTGGCAACGCTGATGAACGACAAGTCCATCGCAACGAGATCAGGTCGCGAGGGCAAATCATCCGGCAGGACCGACACCTCCAGGTAGCGGGCATTCGTGCGTTCGACCACATGGACACGCGGGTCGTTGCGTAAGCTCCAGTCGAGCTGTCCGTATCCCACATCGATCGCGATGACACGCACCGCACCATGTTGCAGTAGGCAATCGGTGAATCCTCCGATGGAAGCGCCGACGTCGAGACAGATCCGACCCGTCGGGTCCACCCCGGTCATCTGCAAAGCTCCGGCCAACTTCTCGCCGCCACGCCCGACGAAGGGCTGCGTCGAGGCAATCTCAATACGGGAGTCGGGCGAAACCGCCATGCCACTCTTGCTGGCTGGCCTGCCATCGACCATTACCTGACCAGCCATGATGAGTGCGCGGGCGCGGCTTCGGGAGGTGACGAGGTGACGCTCGACCAAGGCCTGGTCGAGACGAGTCTTGTCTGCTTTCAATGTTTCCGGTCGACGATGTAGCGGGCGATTCCTGCAAGAGTCTCGCCACGGGAACCGAGGATCTCGAGCGCTGCCAGGGCCTCCACGAGAAGGCGGTCCGCCTCGGCGTGAGCGCCCTCCTGGCCGAGCAGACCAAGGTAGGTCGACTTGCCATGTTGCTGGTCAGCGCCCGGTCGCTTCCCAAGCTCCTGAACGGTGCCTTCGACATCCAGCAGGTCATCGACGATTTGAAACGCGAGGCCAATGAGTTGCCCGTAGCGGGTCAGCTCACCCAGGGTGTGGTCGTCGGCCCCACCCAAGATGGCGCCCATGCGCACGCAAGCCGTCAGCAGAGCGCCCGTCTTGGAGGCGTGCAGACGGCGCAACTCTTCGCCGTCGAGGCTTTGGCCTTCGGCCTGGAGATCCAGGCACTGCCC
>CALAKE010000364.1 GCA_937922775.1 uncultured bacterium
CATCTCGCCTGATTGGATCTGCTTCAGTACATCCGCGGTTGCTCGATTCAGCTCGCTGATGGATCTGCCAGGCGGCAGGTCCATCGGCGATCCCTCGATCACCGTCGCGGCGCCGTATCCACCCAAGTGTTCGATTGCCACCTGACCGCTGGCCAGAACGGCATCGAGACCGACGGCGTCGGGAACGTGGCCCGCCGCAGGCATGCCTTGATCTCGGGCGCTGGCGAGCAGCGCCTCGTAGGCCTCGAGTGAAAGACGATTGTAGATCTTGATGAAGTCGTAGCCGGCTTCTTTCTGGTCGCGTACGGCCCGCTGCGCGTCCTCGGCCGTTTCGATGACCGTGCTGCCGTCCCAGATCGGCGGCGAGCCGTCCATCAAGGGGCCAGCCGTATAGATCGTCGGCCCAAGAAGCTCTCCGTTCTCGATCCGTGCGCGCCAATCGAGTTGCTGCTCCGATCCCCACATGTTGCGGATCGTCGTGACACCATTGGCCAAGAAGAGAAGGAAATCCGCCTCGGTCCATACGTGCACGTGCATGTCGGCCAGCCCTGGCATCAGGTAGTGGCCGCCAGCGTCGACGGCCAGCACGTCCTCGGGGATCGCCAGGTCGGCGCTCGGACCCACGGCCTCGATCCTGCCGCCCCGAACAACTACCGTGCGGTCGGCCAACACCCGTTCGCTGTCCATCGGCACTACGTTGGCATGGACGAAGGCGATGGCCTGGCCGGGCTCTACTTCCTGCGGCATCTCCGACAGGGGAACCGTTGTTGGGCTACAAGCGAGGCCCAGAATCCCCAAGGGCATCAGGAGCCAAATGCGAGATCCATTCATGATTCCTCCTACTGCAAGCCGATGGTCACGGCAATGATGATGGCGATGGCACCGAGTCCCATGAGGGCCAGAATCCAGCGCGCCGTGACCTTGAACCATTCGTTGTAGCCAACCCCTGCCGCCGCGAGAATCGCCATGATCGAGCCGTTCGTGGGAGTGATGGCATCGCTCAGGCCAGCGCCGTACTGGTAGGCCAGTACCGCAATCTGCCGCGACATGCCGAGCAGGTCGGCAAGGGGCACGAGAACCGGCATCGTCAAGACCGCCTGGCCACTGACGCTCGAAACAGGAATATGGATGCCGAAGTGAGCTACGAGCATGCCCAGAGCCGACAGTGTGGTTGGCAGGCCTTCGAGCGGGGTGAATAGTCCATGCACCAGCGTGTCGACAACTCGGCCCTGCTCGAGAACCACAAAGATCGTGCGGGCGATGCCGATCAGCAAAGCCGGCAGCGCCATCGATCGAAACCCCTCTACATAGCCTTCCGCGGTTCCCTGCAGACCCAGTCCTCCTACCAGCCCAGCAGCTACTCCCATGATGAAGAACAACGCCCCCATCTGTGGGAAACCCCATCCCAATCCCAGGAGCCCGTAGGCGAGAATCACGAACGTGACGAGCACCATCGTGAGGATTGAGCCGTGCCGCGGCCCGAGGGTGACCGGCGCATCGGGGGCGCCGGTGGCATCAGGAACGCGGACGACGTCAGAGGCGCCGTTCAGGATCCCGCCACTGTCTTCTACATGATCGTCCCCCACCGTGGGCGCCGACCTCGTCTTCATCGCGTAGCGCGTCGTCATCCACAGCCAGAAGGCCACGGCGATCACCAGAAAGACGCTGCGGAAGGCCCAACCCGAAAGCAGTGGCAGCTCAGCCATCCGCTGGGCGATGCCCACCTGGAAGGGGTTGATCGGACTGAAGGACGACGCAACCAGGGCGGCGCCACCACTCATCGCCACGGCGGTGACCCGGGTGAATCCCAGGCGCCGGGTCAGGAGTAGCAGCACCGGTAACATCGGCACGATCTCTTCCTGCATGTTTTCGAGTGCGCCGGCGGAGGCGAACAAAATCCCCACCACGGGGATGATCAGGACGTCTCGATTCCGTAGGCGATGCAGAAGCCACTCGACTAAACGCTTCAGCGACCCCGCCTTGTCGACAACCGCGAAGGCCCCACCGATGAGGAAGACCAGGACGATAACGTCAGCGGCATTGATCACACCGGCGGTGATCGCGGCGATGGCCGCAAAAAGGCTGACCGGGGCGGGATCAGCTTCCTCGAACGTGCCTGCGACTACGACGTCTCTGCCCGTGGCGGGATCGTGCTGCCGTTCGTATTGACCCGCGGGCAGAAGATATGTCGCCACGGAAGCCAGCAGAACGCAGGCGACCAAGAGCACCAGGGGATGCGGAAAGCGGGATTGCGCGGTCTTTGCTCCCATGAGGGATGTTTCTAAAGCATCCGAAACGACATTGCCACCGAGAACAGTCGCGGCCCTGGCGGGAGGACGAGCCTATCGCCGCTCCATACCCTCCTTGCCCAGACTGATCAGCTCGTCGCGGAAGTCGCTCCAGATGCTCTCGGCCTCGCGGGCCGCACAGCTCGAGAAGAAGGTCATGTGGGTATCGGCATCGATCCAACTGATTTGCAGGGTATTGAAGATGCCATTGCCTCCGGCGTGAGCGAGCGCGAGCCCGCCAACGGTCGGTGATTCCCCCGCCCCATAGCTGTAGTACTTCTCAAGGACCTCGGGACCCAGCACTTTGCCGTCGAAGAGCGCCTCGTACCAACGGCCCATCTCCTCCGCGGTCGAGAGCATGCCGCCGTTGCCACGCAGGTTCCATGCGGGGCCGTCGTCGGCCCAGGGGTGGTCGATCGGCGTTCCCCAACGCGCGCCATCGCGCCGATAACCGACGGCCAGCTCGTCGTTGGCCCACCCGGGCAGCACGTATCCGAGCCGGTGGACCCCGGCAGGCGCCAACACCTCGTCGCGAACGAACTCCTCGTAAGGCCGCCCGCTGACCTCCTCGATGATGATCGCCAGGAGGCTGTAGCCGCTGTTCGAGTACTCCTCGCGCGTGCCAGGAGCGGCGATCAGCGGCGCGTTCATGATCTTCTCGAGAATCCAGTCTCGCGAAACAACCTCGTAGTCGCCGCCGAACAGGTCCTGCATCCCGGCCGTATGCGTCAGCACCTGCATCACGGTGATCTCGCGCTTGTCGGCCGGTGCATCAGGGAAGAAGCGGGCCAGGGTATCGGATGTCGCAAGCTTGCCCATCTCTTCCAGCTTGAGGACGGCGGACCCGGTGATCGGTTTCACGAGCGAGCCGATGTCGAAGCCGGTGTCGATGGTCATCTCGCGGCCGGACTCGACGTCGGCCCAGCCGTAGGCCTTGTGCAACAGGACTCGATCGTGGCTGCGAATCAGGATGGTGCCGCAGAGCCCTTCCTCGGCCGCGCCGCTGAGCACCCCGTCGATAATCTCAATGCGCGGGTCGGAGGCAACGACCTCCGAGGCCTGAATAGGTGCGACTAGCGCGGCGGGTTGTGCAGATGCGGCGAGCGCCCAGCAACCAACGAATATCGCCAGCACAAATCCGGTCGGGCTGCTTCTCAGCAGTCTCACTGACTTGGTCATTTCGCCCCCTTCTCGACATAGTCCTTCAGCGCCGCGTGGTCCTTGTCGATGGCCTTCTTCATGGCGCCGAAGAACAGCTTACCCATGACCTTCGCCATGAAACCCGGAATGTTGACCTCCCCGGTCATCTGCATCAGCGTGGCGCCCCCGTCGGAGAGGAGCTCGTAGTCGAAGAGGAACTCGCCCTTGCCGGTTGTACCTCTGGTGCCATCTACGCGCAAACCCAGGCGATTGGGCGGGTCGTAGGCGGTCACCTCGAAGACCTCGCTGGCAGCCTTGCCGAACATCTTGCGGGTCTCTTTCCATTCCGTGCCGATACCGATGTCGCCTTCTGTGAGCTTCTCCACCGCAACGAAATTGGGCATCCAGTTCTGCCAGCCCTCCAGGTCGGTGATGGCTTCGAAGACCTGTGTGGACGTGGCTTTGATTCGGGTTTCAGTCGAGAAATCCATGCGCCTCTTCCACTCCTTGATCAGGGGGATCTCTTCCACTCCAACGTTCGGGCTCTCCGAAGCCGATCCCGAGCCCGCAACTCCGCTGCTCGGGCCTGACGGCTCGGCGACTGCGGCTCGAGGGGCCAGAAGCCTAGCATGCTCCCCGGAGGGAGCCACCGGCTTTAAGCGAAAGCAAATCAGGTGTAGGTTTGGATTGCTGCCATCGATTCGTGGTGACCTTCAAGGTCAGCCACGCGACATCCGGTGACTCCCGAGCCACTCCCGAGCCACCCCAGAACCCGGAGGTTGCACCGTCATGGCCACTCGCAAGCGGATCTCCGCTCCTTCCATCGTTTTCTCCCTCCTCGCGATCTCCTTCGCCGCGCTCTCGTTGAGCTGCGCGGGAGGTGATGGCACCGCGCCCGCGAGCTTCGCCGTCACCTTCCCCGAGGACCTCAGCGCTGAGCCCCTCGATGGGCGGCTCGTGCTCATGCTCTCGACGGCCGCCGAGGGCGAACCGCGCTTCCAGATATCAGACGGACCAGCCACTCAACTCGCCTTCGGCGTTGACGTCGATGGCTGGGCGCCCGGCGCGCAGGCGATTGTCGATGCCACGGCGTTCGGCTATCCGATCCGCAGCCTGTCCGATGTGCCGGCCGGCACTTACAGGGTGCAGGCCTTGATCAACCGCTACGAGACCTTCAACCGCGCCGACGGCCATGTGGTGAAGCTGCCCCCTGACAAGGGTGAGGGACAGCAGTGGGCCCGCAAGCCGGGCAACCTCTACAACGTACCGTTCGAGATCGAGTTCGACCCGTCGAGCCGAACACCGATTCAGGTCCACCTCGATCAGGAGATTCCGGAGATCGTCGGCCCCGAGGACACCGAGTGGATCAAGCACGTCAGAATCCGTAGCGAGCTGCTGTCGGATTTCTGGGGTCGCGACATGTATCTCGGCGCCCACGTACTCTTGCCCGCCGGCTTCGAGGACCACCCTGACGCCCGCTATCCGATCGCCATCTTCCACGGCCATTTCCCGTACGACTTCGGCGGCTGGCGCACCGAGCCACCGGATCCCGACCTCGAGCCCACCTACAGCGCTCGGTTCTCCTGGGAGGGCTACAACATCACCGAGCAGGAATTGGCCTACCAGCTCTACCAGGATTGGACGAGCTCCAATTTCCCGCGCATGTTGGTGGTCGAGATCCAGCACGCTAATCCGTTCTACGACGACTCCTACGCGGTGAATTCCGAGAACATCGGCCCCTACGGCGACGCCATCACCTACGAGCTCATTCCCTACATCGAGGAACAATTCCGTGGACTCGGCGAGGGCTGGTCGCGATTCCTGTACGGCGGATCGACCGGCGGATGGGAGGCTCTCGGCGTGCAGGTGAAGTACCCGGATGACTACAACGGGTGCTTTGCCGCCTGCCCCGACCCGATCGATTTCCGCGCCTTCACGGTCGTGAACATCTACGAGGACGAGAACGCCTACTACCTCGACAGCGAGTGGAAGAAGACCCCACGCGTGGGACGTCGAAACTACCTCGGGCACGTCAGCACCATGCTCGAGGACTCGAACCATCTCGAGCTCGTGCTCGGCACCAAGACCCGCTCCGGCCAGCAGTGGGACATCTGGGAAGCTGTCTACTCGCCGGTGGGCGATGACGGCTACCCACAGCGCATTTGGGACAAAGTCACCGGCGAGATCGATCCCGAGGTGGCAGAGTTCTGGCGTCAGAACTACGACCTCTCCTACATCATGCAGCGCGACTGGGAAACGCTTGGTCCCAAGCTCGAGGGCAAAGTCCACATCTACTGCGGCGATATGGACAACTACTACCTCAACAACGCCGTATACCTGATGGAAGAATTTCTGGAGAGTACGACCAATCCCTATTATGGTGGCGAGGTTGATTACG
>CALAKE010000365.1 GCA_937922775.1 uncultured bacterium
TGCAGCCCCAGGCCAACGAGATCAGTGGTCGCGTAATCGACATGCTCACCCGGCAACCGGTATCTGGAGCGGCTGTATCTGCCCTGATCGGGGGCGAGAGCGTTGCCAGCACGCGCACGAGCTCCGCCGGCAACTACTCACTCGGGCCCTTGGATGAAGGTGTGTACCTGGTGCTCGTGGAGATCGCCGGATACCGGCCGGAGGTACGGAGCGACGTTCGCCTCGTGCGCGGCAAGGTGGCGGTCGCGGACTTCGAGATGGTGCGAGCAGGCACGGTCTCCGAGGAGATCGTGGTCACAGCAAGGGCCACGGCTGATGATCCTCGCCTTCCAGTCAGCCGCTTCTCGTACTCCAGGGAAGAGATCCGCCGCTCGCCGGGTAGCGCAGGAGATGTGCTCCGAGCCCTCGACAGCCTGCCGGGCGTCAACTCGACCGGCGAGTTCTCGTCGTTTACCGTTCGCGGCCGCGGGCCTCGCGACAACTTGATCCTGGTAGATGGCATCCCCTTCGACAAGGTCACTCATTTCGACCAAACGCTTGGAGAAAACGAGGACGTCAATGGTGGTGGCCGATACAGTATCTTCGCTCCCAATCTGATCCAGGAGGTCGACTTTCTCCCCGGCGGATTCGATGTTCCCTACGGTGGGAAGAGTGGCTCGCTGCTGAAGCTCACTGTGGCCGAGGGAAACCGTGTCACGCCCTCCGTCAGTGGCCGCGTGGAGATCACGGGGTGGGAAGCGAACTATGACGGCCCGAGCTTCGTGTTCGACAACACCAGCGTCTTGTTCTCGGCACGAGGCCAGTACTTTGAGCGCCTGTTCGAGCTCATTGGCGAGGGAACGATCGGCGCCCCTGTGCTCTACGATTTCATCGCCAAGACCACGTCCGACATCAGCCCCGACCACAGCCTGTCAGTTCTCGGTATCTTCGCGCCCGAGAAATACTCCCGAGACATCGGCAATGTGCTTGCCGATGAGGATCTCGAAGACACCTCGATCGCGAGATCTCGCCAGGACAGCCTTCTCCTGGGCGGCACATGGCGCTGGCTGACCGGCTCATCCAGCTACCTGGAGAATCGCTTCTTCTACCGCCACAGCGACAGAGAATCATCGCAGGGAGAAACATTCCCAGAGCTCGTCGACGGCAGTCTTCCTGACCCGGAGTCCGTACCCATCCGCCCCGACATCATCCAGGCCCAGGAGGGAGAGGTCGAATACGGTTGGCGTGGGGATTTCAGCCTTGTGACTGCAGACAGTGGGGTATTCGCTGCGGGCGGGCGTCTCACTCGCGTCGAGCTCGACTCCGAGATTGTCCTCGATGGCCCGTGGGTACGATATGTCTACGATCAGAATGACAGCCGGCCGGACCCCTCACGGAATTACATCGTCCTGCTTCCGGAGTTCGTCAACTCCTCATTCAGAAGCGAGGGGCTGAGGGCGGCCTCGTATGTCGAACATGCGTTGTCCCTTGGAGATAGCTTCACCCTCACGCCCGGCATCCGCTACGACTGGGACGGGATCACCAGCGAGTCCCTTTGGTCGCCCAGAATCAGCGCAAACTGGGCAATCGATCCGCGCACGCGCCTGAGCTTCGCGACGGGCATTTACTACCAACAGCCGCTGTTCCTCGAGCTAGCTCTCGACCCCGCCAACGTCGGCCTCGAGAACGAGAAATCCTCTCAGGTGGTCTTGGGAGTGGGCCACTATCTGAGGAACGGCATGCGACTGTCCGCTGAGGGCTACTATCAGCGGCTCGAGAACCTCATCTTGATCCCTGACCGCACGACGGGCGCGGCCAACAACTCCGCAGAGGGCTTCAGCACGGGAATCGATATCGGACTCGTCCGTCCCCTTCGAGACAACTGGTACGCGCAGGTGACCTACGGCTATCAGGTTGCCGAGATCGACCAGAACTTGGGGCAAGGGCCATTCGCCTCCGATTTCAACCGGCCCCATACCTTCAATGTGTTCTTTGCCTACGAGCTCAACGATAGCTGGTCTTTTGCCGCCAAGTGGCGCTATGCCAGCGGTAGGCCCACCGACGACTACATCGTGCATGATGATGTGTTCAACAACCCGGACTTCTTGCGCTTCTCGAAGGAAATCACTGATCGCAATGTTCAACGCCTCCCCGCGTTCCACACCCTCAACGTGCGCGTCGACTATCGCCGCCGTTTTGGTCCGGTCAGCCTCATCGCGTTCGTCGACTTCTTCAATGTCTACAATCACAAGAACGTGAATTTCGTGAGGTGGTTGGAGCGCAAGGGTGAGAACAAGCTGAGTGGCCTCGAGGCCTTCCCGACCTTCGGTATCAAATTCGAGATGTAGGTGCAGGAGCTTCTGATGATGGAACGACTTTCAACTTGCCTGCTCGTTTGTTCTTTGGCCACAGTCCCGCTAGTTGCTGCTGCCAGCCAAACGACTGAAGGAGAAGTGACAGCGGTCGCGAGCCTGGATCTGGAGCGGTATGCCGGGCAGTGGTACGAGATCGCCCGCCTTCCGAATCGCTTTCAGAGGGATTGCGCGAGCGACGTGACCGCTACGTACGTTTTGCGAGATGACGGGCGCATCGATGTCATCAACAGTTGCCGGAAGGCCGACGGAGAGTCAATGGGGGCAACTGGGATCGCGCGCTTCGCCTCCGAGGATGAACCGAAGTCCAAGCTGAAGGTCAGGTTTGCTCCGTCCTTCATGAGCTTTCTGCCGTTTGTCTGGGCCGACTACTGGGTGATCGATCTGGCCGCTGACTACAGCTACGCTGTCGTCGGCCATCCAAATCGGAACTACCTATGGGTCCTGTCGCGTACACCCACGATGGACGACCGGCTCTACGAGGAGATCACCGAAAGGTTCGTCGCACAAGGCTATGACGCCACCCGGGTGGTCAGGACGAAGCAATCCCCGCGAGACTAGGGAGCAAGGAGCTCAGGGTTTCGAGATCAACCAGATCCGCTCCAGGGCACGGGGAGCGAAGCGCTGCAGAACGTCTCTCAGGAGTAGCATGAAGCGCTCCGGTGAAAGGCTTCCGTGTACTGATCCGATCATCGGCAGACCGATCGTCCGAAGACCTCGCGCCTCCGCCTCTTCGAGAGCTCCATCGAGAGCTTTCTTCACCCAGGCTTCCTTCCAGCTCGGTTCCTGATCGAGGTCATGCACAATCGCCAAAAGGTGGAGGGGCGCGCCTTCTCGCGCAATCACGCTCCCAGGTACCAGCGGCTCTGCCGCCCGCACTTCAGTCATCACACGAATCGGATGCTCCAGGGTCACAACGATGTCTGCGGGTGTGCTCAGCACGAGGCAGGTGTCCTCCTCCTCGACCTTGGCTTCGATCCCAAAGGGCGGCTGGTGCTCTGGGCCAAGGACCACCTCTACCCCGTTCATGGTTTCAGTCCGATGCAGGCCGCCCTCGATCCGTCGAAAGCCCGTGTGCCTTTGGGCGTCCTTTGCGTCGTTGGTATCATCCATGCGCTTGCCTCTACCCTGCCCCGTCCTTGGCAGAGGTTATCTCATGAACGGCTCTCAAGGCGGTGGTACCATCCCCTCGAGAATGAGCAACCGCCTCTGCAGCAAACCATTGCCTGGTCATTTCATTAGGCACGACCGGCCTCATTGGAGCTGGCAAAATGAGCGCGCCGTTGTGGAAGCCGTCCCCTAAACGCAGGGCAGAAGCGAACATCACCTCCTTCATGGATCGCCTCAATGGCGATCACGGCCTCGACCTGGCAGAGTACGGCGACCTGTATGCCTGGTCGTGTGACGATCTTGAGCAATTCTGGCAATCGGTCTGGGACTTTGGAGAGGTTATTGGGGCCACGCGCGGCGGCGAGGTCCTGCGCAACCGGGACAGAATGCCCGGCGCTCAGTTTTTCCCACAGGCGCAACTGAACTTTGCTGAGAACCTGTTGCGCAAGCGTGGCCCCGACGACGCCATCGTCTTCTGGGGTGAGGACCAGGTGCGGCGACACCTGAGCTTCGACGACCTGCACGATCAGGTTTCGAGGCTGATTCAGGCCCTCTCTGACATGGGAGTCGGAGAAGGCGACCGGGTGGCCGGCTACCTACCGAACATTCCCGAGGCGGTGATCGCCATGCTGGCCAGCACGGCTCTCGGGGCCATCTGGACGTCGTGCTCTCCCGACTTCGGCGTGCAGGGCATCCTCGATCGTTTTGGTCAGATTGAGCCGAAAGTCGTCTTCAGTGCCGATGGCTACTACTACAAGGGCAAGCCATTCTCGGTGCTCGACCGCGTCGCCGAGTTCGCCCGCGAGTTGCCCACCCTGGAAGGCCTCGTGGTAGCAGGCTACTTGGACGGCGATCCTGACGTCGGAGAGTTGCGCCACAGCTTGGAAGCGCACGGGGCCCAGAAGTCACCACCGCGCGTCGAGACTCTTACCACGCTGACGGCCGGGCACCCCGGCGGAGATATCGAGTTTCGCCAGGTGCCCTTCAATCATCCCGTATACATCATGTACTCATCCGGAACGACCGGGAAGCCGAAGTGTATGGTGCACGGCGTCGGAGGCACTCTGTTGAAACACATCTGTGAACATCAGTTGATGTGTGACATCAAGCCCGGCGATCGGGTCTTCTACTTCACGACGTGCGGCTGGATGATGTGGAATTGGCTCGTGTCCGCCCTCGCTTCTGAGGCAACCCTCCTCCTTTACGATGGCAATCCCTTCGCACCTAGCCCGAACATACTGTTCGATTTCGTGGACGCCGAACGAATGACCCTGTTCGGCACCTCGGCCAAGTACATCGACTCGCTCAAGAATGTGGGGCTCGCCCCGAAATCGACGCACGATCTGAGCTCTCTACGCACCCTCACCTCGACGGGCTCGCCGCTGGCGCCCGAGAGCTTCGACTATGTATACGAGCACATCAAGGATGACATCTGCCTGTCGTCGATTGCTGGCGGCACCGACCTTATTGGCTGCTTTGTGGGAGGCAACCCCGTTGGCCCTGTGTGGCGAGGCGAGATTCAGGCCCGCGTGCTCGGCATGGCAGTAGATGTCTTCGACAACGAAGGACGCTCGCTGCGCAACCAGAAGGGCGAGCTCGTGTGCACTGAGCCCTGGCCCTCGATGCCCGTCTATTTCTGGAACGACCCAGATGGGGCCCGCTATAGTTCGGCATATTTCGAACGCTTCCCGGGCGTCTGGTGGCACGGAGACTACGTCGAGCTGACCGAGCACGACGGCATCATCATGCACGGGCGCTCTGACGCAACGCTCAACCCCGGCGGCGTTCGCATCGGCACGTCGGAGATTTACAGGCAGGTCGAGAACCTGCCGGAGGTCGAGGAAGCCCTCGCCGTTGGCCAAGACTGGCGGGACGACGTGCGAGTCATCTTGTTCGTCAAGCTGAACGAGGGCTTGGATCTCACCGAAAATCTGATAAACAGGATCAAGCAGGACATTCGTTCGGGCTGCTCCCCCCGACATGTGCCGGCGAAGGTTCTACAGGTGTCCGACATTCCCCGCACCAAGAGCGGCAAGATCGTCGAGATGGCCGTGCGTGAGGTAGTCCACGGCCGACCGGTGAAGAACCTTGATGCCCTGGCCAACCCCGAAGCCCTGGACCAGTTTGCAGGGCGCAGGGAGCTCGAGGGCTGACAAAGGCCTCTCCATGATCTCGATCCGGAACAGTCCTTGGGCGGCGATTCTCGCATTCTTGCTCGCGACCAGCGTCGGGAACGTGGCGCTGGCTCAGGAGGCTGAAACTCCGAACGCAACATCGGACGTGCCTCCACGGGGGCAGTACTCAGTTACTCCCGCCACCTCCGCGATCAGCGTCGATGGCGTTCTCGACGAGGCAGCATGGACCGACGCGCTATCCATTGATGTCCCCTACGAATGGTGGCCCGGGGACAACCTCCCGGCGATCGTCGAGACCGTCTGTCTGCTCACCTACGATGATAGCAATCTCTACATCGCGTTCCGCGCAATGGATCCACGGCCACAAGAGATCCGGGCACATCTGTGGGACCGCGATCAGATTTTTGATCTGATCACCGACGACCACGTTCTCATCATGATCGACACCTTCGGCGACGACCGCAGCGCCTACCAGTTCCGCGCCAACCCGCTGGGCGTTCAGGCCGACGCCATCAACAGCGGGGTTGGCGGCGGCCTCGAGGATTGGTCATGGAACGCCATCTGGGAGTCCGCTGGGAGGATCAATGAAGAGGGCTATGCCATCGAGATGGCGATTCCGTTCAACCAGCTCCGCTTCCCCTCGGGTGGGCGTGAGCTGACCTGGGGAGTCTCCGCTGGCCGCTCGTATCCTCGCGCCGACCGGCATCGCTTCAATTCCCACTTCACCGATCGAGACAACAGTTGCCGCTTGTGCCAGTCGGACTTCGTCACGGGCTTCGAGAGCATCGCGCCGGGGCGAAACCTCGAACTCGTTCCCACCTTCACGGCCCTGAGAACCGATGAGCTGCAGGACTTCCCCGACGGTGGCCTCGAGGACGGCGACCCTGACCCGGAACTCGGCCTGACGGCGCGCTGGGGAGTGACGGAGAGCCTGAGCCTCTTGGCGGCCATCAATCCCGATTTCTCCCAGGTGGAGGCCGACGTCGCCCAGCTCGAGATCAACACCCGCTTCGCCCTCTTCTACCCGGAAACGCGACCCTTCTTCCTCGAGGGAACCGACTACTTTGCATCGCCCATGCAAGCGGTGTTCACCCGCACGGTCGTCGATCCCTTGTTGGGAACGAAGCTCACCGGCAAGATCGGTCGGCACGCTCTGGGCATCATGGCAACGATCGACGAAACAAATACTCTGACGCTGCCCTCGAACCAGGCGTCACGATCGGCAGAGATCGACGAGAGGGTCAACGGCGGGGTCTTCCGCTACCGAGTCGATGTTGGGGCTGACTCGGCTCTGGGAGCCCTGTTCACCGATCGGGAGGGCGACGGATATCACAATCGTGTGGCGGGCCTGGATGGATACCTCCGACTCGGTGCCGTCGACACACTGAATCTCCAATTCCTGCGCAGCGATACCGCATACCCCGATGATTTCGCCGAGGAGCACGGGCAGCCCACCGGGAGCTTCGCGGGCAACGCCATCATGGCCGATTACACGCACCTCAGTCGCGACTGGCTGATTACCGCCGCGTACAACGACCGGTCACCGGGATTTCGCGCTGACTACGGGTTCATACCCCGGGTTGATGTGAGGGCTGGGAGAGCGCAATTCGGACGGATCTTTTGGGGAGGCTCGGACCAGTGGTTTTCGAGACTCGATGTGGTGGGCAACGCTTTCTATGCCGTGGACCATGAGGGAAACGAGACCGATCGCCGCTATGGTTTCGAGAGTCGCTACCAAGGTCCTCGCCAGATGCTCGTCATGCTGGGCGGCAGCAACTCTCGACAGCTGTTTGGCGGCGAGTACTTCGACCTCGTAGAGGGGGGTGCCTATTTCGAGATCAAACCCATGGGTGGGTTCAACTTCGGGTTCTTGACGCAGCTCGGGGAGACCATCGATCTGGCCAATGTTCGCAAAGCAAACCAGTGGATCTTCAGCCCAGAGGTCTACTTCAATGTGGGCCGCAGCCTATCAGTGCGCTACTCCCACACCTACCAGCGGCTCGACACTGTCGGCGGCGAAGAAATTTACACCGCGAATTTGGCCCAATCGCGCATCCAGTACATGCTTTCCTCACGCGCTTTTGTTCGCGCCATCCTGCAGTATCGCTGGCTACACCAGAACCCGGCGGCCTACGAATGGGAGGTCACCGAGGATTCCGAGAACCTGTTCACCCAGTTCCTGTTCTCCTATAAGCTCAACGCTCGCACTGTGGTCTTCGCCGGCTACTCGGACAACAGCACGGGACTGCAGACCTCCGGCTTGGTACGTATGAACCGCACGTTCTTCATCAAACTCGGCTACGCCTGGGTATTGTGAGGATCGCCGTCAGAAGTGCTCCCGGACTCCGAGCGTCGGCGCCTTCTGGCTAGTCTCCTCGCAAACAGCGAGCAGGGTCCACTTTGGCCGATCGCATCGCCGGAATCAGGCCGGCCAGAGCCCCAACCCCTCCGAGCACTGCAACCACGCCAGCCAAGATGGCCGGATCCGTAGCCGTGACGCCGAATAGCAGGCCCGATACGAGGCGTGTCGTGGCCAAGGCAGCGATCAGCCCCAGTGCCAATCCGACCGCCACTGGCGTGAGCCCTGATCTCATTGCCGTATGTACGACATCGCGGCGCGTTGCACCGAGCGCTAGCCGAACACCAATCTCATGAGCTCTCTGGCTCATTGTGTACGAGAGAACGCCGGATACGCCGACTGCCCCCAAACCCAGGGCCAGGAGCGCCAGCAACGAGAATAGTAGGGTGTAGGCACGCGGCGTCGCCATCGAGCTTCCGGCAAGCTCACTCATCGCTGAGGCACTCGAAATCGGCACTGTCCGATCCACCGACCTGATCGCCTCACGCACGGTCGCAAGGCCACCCCAGTCCGGCTCCGCCCGGATCATCAGGTAGAGCGTTCGGAGCCAGGCATCCTGCTCGTAGGGAACGTAGACCTCCGGCACTGGTGGGGCCGACAGGGTGTTCTGGTGCACATTCCCGATAACGCCGACGACGGTGAACCACGGCGATCCGTCCGACCAGGCGAGTTGTCTACCGATGGCACTCTCGTCCGGCCAGAGCCAGCTGGCCAGCTCCGAGTTGACCATCCCGACCTGCACAGCATCGGCGCGGTCGGTATCCGTGAGAGTGCGTCCCGCGAGGAGCGGAATCTGCATGGCTTCGATGTAGCCTGGTGTCACCACCCGATAGCTGACCATTTCGGGCTGGACGTCATCCGGCACGGGGCTGCCATCCGTCGATATCGTCACTCCCAAGGTTCCTTCTGTCAGGGGGCGTGCGTTGATGGCGCCCACCTCCGTCACACCCGGCACTCCTTCTACCTGTTCGAGGATTTGCCGGTAGAAGAGTCGAAGATCCTCCTCCTCTGGATGGCTCGCCAATGACGGAGTGAGGCGGAGCGTGTACAACCTCTCCACGGCAAAACCTGGTTCGACGCGATGGAGAACCCACAGACTCTTCACGAGAAGCCCAGCTGCTGCCACCAAGACCACCGACAGCGCGATCTCCGCAACCACCAATCCGAAATTCAAGCGGTGGCGCGTTCGGCCCATGGTTCCTGTCCCCGCGGCATCCTGCCGCAAGGCCGGTTCGAGCGAGGTCGACAGCCTGAGAGCCGGGACGAGGCCAAACGCGAGGCCGGATAGGACCGATAGCGCGAGGGTAAACACGAGAACCTGGCCATCAAGGCCCACGTCGACCGTTCGAGGAATATCCGCCGGCAGGATGCTCAAGAGGCCCGACTGCCCCACCAGCGCAGCGAGCAGACCCACAGCACCGCCAATCACACCCAGTAGGATCGACTCTGATAGCGTCTGCCTTACCATCCGCCTGCGCCCGGCGCCAATGGCAGCTCGGATGGCGAACTCTCGCTGCCGTGCGCTGGCGCGCGCCAGCATCAGGTTGGCGACATTCACGCAGGCAATGAGCAGAATCACACCTACAGCGGCGAGGATGAGCCACATGGTGCCGCGAACATCACCAACCCGCGACTCGTGCAGTGTGACAACAGTCATCTCCTCCGCGGTATCACTCAAGAACATCCGTTCAGGCCCCATCGCCAGGTTGACAATCGCGGTGCGGAGCTCGGCACGCGCCTCGCCCAAGGAAATTTCGCTCCGGAGTCGCGCGAGGAGCCAGTAGCGGTAATTGTCCTCGTACTCATGAGTTCCGACGTCCGCGACGATGGGCGCGAGAACGTCGGCTTCGAAGGTGAACGGCTCGTAGCCGGCGGCCAGGACGCCCACGATAGTTCGGACGGTTTCCCCCTCGCCCTCGAGGCGCACCGTTCGACCGACGATCTCGGGATCGGAGGAGAACGCCCGAGTCCACAAGCCGTGGCTGATCATGGCCACAGGCTCGCTGTCGGGCAAAGAGTCTTCCTCACTGAATCCACGTCCCAACATCGGCGGCACACCGAACACCTCTAGGTGCCCGGGACTCACTACCGCTCCCGTGCAAACCTCAGCGGCATCTCCTTCCACCAGGGTGAATCGTGAGTTGCCGACGGCCGACGTGGCCGAATAGGAATTGGTTTGCTCGCCGATACCGACGACCTGCTGCGCCGAAAGCCAGTGACCCGGCGCAACCCTGACGATCTCCGAGGACCCCGGGAACGACAACGGCCGGATCACCACGCCATGCACGACGCTGAAGATCGCAGTATTTGCCCCGATTCCAAGCGCGAGCGTCAACACCGAGATAGCGGTGAATCCTGGGGCACTGCGAAACCCTCGAAGTGCAAACCGAACATCAGCGACAATCGAGGACATCCACTGGGCCAGCGAGCTTCGACGAGACCCCACATGAGGGTTACGCTCAGACCCTCGAAGTGGTCCCCGGTCGTTCTTCGGGTCGGTTCTCCGGCGTGCTCCCCGTGATTGACGGCGGACGGCACGACGTTCCGCCGGCACCGAGCGGCCCAGGTCCTGCAAGAGAAGCCACCACACTCGAAAACTAGCGACGAAGCCACCCGCAGGCGCGCTTCGGCGCCAACGATGCCTGACAACCCGCTTCATGTCATCCGCGTACTGTCGCCGGAATTGACGAGGGTACAGATGCAGAGCGAGCCCATAGGCTCGCTCTGCTAACCACTGCCCCCACGGAAGAGAGTCGGTACGCTCGCTCCTCATGTCGCAGCCCTCTTGTCGAGGATGTCCTTCTCCAGAGCGACCTCAACTACGCGGGCCCACTTCGATGCCTCAGCTCGGAGTGCTTCACTCCCGCGATCGGTCACGTGGTAGTAGCGTCGCCGCGGGTCGTCATGTTCGGGATCGGGACGCTCGGTGGCCTCCTCGACGAGCCCCTCCTCGACCATTCTCTTGAGCGATCCGTACAGGATTCCTGGTCCGAGCAGGACCTCTCCATCGGTGCGACATTCCACCTCATCGACGATTCCCAGCCCGTGGCGATCTTCATCGGCCAGGGCGAGAAGAATGTGAAATTCGGCGGCAGTCAGCTTGTTGGCGCTCAAAACGACCTCCTGAGGTTCACGCTCACATATATCACGTTCTGATATATCAGATTCTGATACTTATGACAACTACAATCCGGACCAGATTGTCGGCACAATGCTCGCGACTGCACGTCGGCTCATCCGTTCCTGAAGTACCCACACGGCCAGGAGGACGCGCACATGCCCAGACCCTGCTATTTCCGCTTGCCGCTGCTCGGCCTGCTCTGTTTCCTGCTCGCCCCTATCCCTCGAGCCGCCAGCGCCCAGGAGGTCGACAATCGGGCCCTCACTCCGCCTATGGGTTGGAACAGTTGGAACAAGTTCGGCTGTGACGTCAGCGACCAGCTCATTCGCGAGACCGCCGATGCCATGGTCAGCAGTGGAATGCAGGAGGCCGGCTACGCGTACGTCGTCATCGACGACTGCTGGCAGGTCGATCGTGACAGTGAGGGCAACATCGTCATTGACGCCGAGCGCTTCCCCTTCGGGATGAAGGCCCTGGCCGACTACGTCCACTCGAAAGGGTTGAAGTTCGGCATCTACTCTGATGCCGGGCTGGCGACGTGTCAGGGGCGACCGGGTAGTCGCGGCTATGAGTTTCAGGACGCACGCCAGTACGCGGAATGGGGCGTTGACTATCTCAAGTACGACTGGTGCAACACCAGCACGCAGGACGCACCCGCATCCTACACATTGATGCGTCAGGCGCTCGACGCGTCCGGGCGATCAATCGTCTTCAGCATCTGCGAATGGGGCAGCAACAAGCCGTGGCTCTGGGCGCCAGGCATCGGACATCTGTGGCGCACAACCGGCGATATTCAGAACTGCTGGGATTGCAGGCGCGAGTGGGGCGGAATGGGATTTGTCCATATTCTCGACCTGCAGGATGGCCTCGAATCGTACGCAGGTCCTGGTCATTGGAACGATCCCGACATGCTGGAGGTCGGCAATGATGGCCTGACAATCACAGAGTCGCGAGCTCACTTCAGTCTCTGGGCCCTCCTCGCCTCCCCACTGATGGCGGGCAACGATCTGCGATCGATGCAGCCCGAG
Source organism: uncultured bacterium (assembly GCA_937922775.1). Taxonomy (GTDB): domain Bacteria; phylum Acidobacteriota; class UBA890; order UBA890; family UBA890; genus CALAKE01. The sequence continues at coordinate 12,105 of CALAKE010000365.1, forward strand.
ATCGTCGACATCCTCACAAACAAGGAAGTCATCGCCGTCAACCAGGACGTCCTGGGCCGCCAGGGTCGAAAGGTGAGAGACGACGGCGACCTCGAGGTCTGGGCGAAGGATCTCCACGACGGAAGCCGTGCCGTGGTGCTCTTCAATCGCAGTGCGGAAGAGCGACAGATGGAAGTGCGCTGGCCGGAAATTGGCTATACGAACTCCATGGACGCCCTTGTGCGGGATCTGTGGAAGCACGAGGACCTCGGCACGTTCCAGGGTGCCTATTCGGCCGCTGTTCCCTCTCATGGGGTGGTGATGCTGAAGATCACACCATGATCTCACGGCGCGTATTCGTGACCGGCAGCTCGGCCCTCGGCCTTCTCTCGAGCGTGGGGGCCATGAGCTCTCTCGAGGTACGGGGAAAGCGGAACGGCCCCGAAGCTCAGGCCTCGACGAACGGCCCGCGGCGCGCCCTGGAGCAACCCGGGCCCATGTTGCCCCCCATGCCGGCGATCCTGCTCAGCATCAATGGCGTGCAGGACGGGCCGGACGAAATCTCCGTATTGTGGAGCTTCGTGGTGAACGGCAACCCACCACAGATCGGTGTCAGTGCAGGCGATGAGCACGTCGTGCGCGGGCTGATC
>CALAKE010000366.1 GCA_937922775.1 uncultured bacterium
CCTCGAGCCAGATCCTGTAGTTGAGCAGATCACTCCAGTTGGGGTTGAACAGGTAGTCGAGGCCGGCACTCGCTCCCGGTAGCGTCAGAGCGCGAACCGCGGCGATCACGAGGATCACAAAGAGGGTCGGTATCAGCACCTTGGCGGCCCGCTCGATGCCGCCGGCGATACCTCTGTAGACGATGAATCCCCCGATACTGATGGCGCAGAGATGGAAGAGGATCGGCTCCCAGGCGGTGGCTTGAAACGCATCCCAGTAGACCCGGCCATCCACCCCCAGGAGGCCTCCCCCCAGGGCGGCCGTCAAGTACTTGATGCACCAGCCCGTAACGACCGAATAGTAGAAAGTGATCGCCATCGTGCACCAGCCGACGAAACAACCCATCCAGGTGAATCGCCGGCCGATCAGCTTGCCGAATGCTCCCACGGCTCCATGGCGGGTATGGCGCCCCATGGCGGTCTCGACCATGAGCAGCGGGATGGCCCACAGGAAGAGGAAGATCAGCCATGGAATCAGAAAGGCGCCGCCACCGTTTTGCGCGATAATTCGCGGAAAACGCCAGATATTGCCAGTGCCGACAGCCATTCCCAGGGCGGCCAGCAGCAACCCCCATCGCGACGTAAAGGACTCGTTTGCGCTCATGGTCGGTGGAATCTACCTCTTTCGCGGCCTCAGCTCATCTCCAGCCCTCGATCGCGTTCCTAGCCGGACCTGGCAGCGGGAAGGATCTCATCGAGCATGTGGGTGTCATAGTCGCCGGCCACGAAGCCTGGGTGGTCGACGATGCGCCTCAGGAGCGGCAAGTTCGTGTCGATACCCTGAATCACGAACATGTCGAGACAACGGCGCATGCGGGCTAGAGCTTGCTTTCGGTTGTAGGTGTGGACAATCACCTTGGCCAACATGGAGTCGTAGTAGGGCGTCACGAAGTAGGCCTCATGCGCGGCCGTGTCAACGCGAACTCCGGGCCCTTTAGGGATGTTGAAGGCCGTGATCTGCCCCGGAGACGGATTCATCGTCTCGGGATGTTCGGCGTTCACCCGGCATTCGATAGCGTGGCCACGAAAGTGCAGATCTTCCTGCGAGAACGGCAACGGTCGTCCTGCGGCGACGCGGATCTGCGCCTTGATCAGGTCGAGCATCGACACAGCCTCCGACACCGGGTGCTCGACCTGGATCCTCGTGTTCATCTCCATGAAGAAGTGATTACCATCGCCGTCGACGAGGAACTCCATGGTGCCGGCGCTGCTGTAGTTGATCGCCCGCGCGCCCTTCAGCGCGTCTGCCCAGATGCGCTCGCGTTGTTCGGGACGAAGACCCGCAGATGGGGTCTCTTCCACCAGCTTCTGGTACTTGCGCTGCACACTGCACTCGCGCTCGCCGACATGCACGATCTCTCCGTGTTGGTCGCCCAGCAATTGCACCTCGATATGGCGAGGCCTAGCCAAGTACCTCTCGACGTAAATGTCGCCTGACCCGAACGCAGCCTCGGCTTCGCCACGAGCCATACTGAATGCCTGCGGCAGGGCCTCCTCGCTGAGCACGACTCGCATCCCCTTGCCACCACCGCCGGCGGCGGCCTTCAGAAGAACTGGAAAACCGATCTCCCGCGCGGTCGACAGGGCGTTTACCTCGTCTGAGACAGCGCCCTCGCTGCCAACCATTACGGGCAGGCCAGCATCGCGCATGAGCGCCCGGGCGATCGCCTTGTCGGACATCTGTCGCATCGCGTCGAGACGTGGACCGATGAAGATCAGGTTGCAGGTGTCGCAAACCTCGGCGAAGTGCGAATTCTCAGCCAGGAAGCCGTAGCCGGGGTGAATCGCATCCACGCCCATGATCTCGGCGGCGGAGATCACAGCGGGGATATTCAGGTACGACTCCGCTGCTGGCGGTGGGCCGATACAGATCGCCTCGTCGGCAAAGCCCACGTGGAGGGCGTCACGGTCTGCCTCGCTGTAGACAGCGACCGTCTTGATTCCCAGCTCTTTGCAGGCCCAGATGATACGAAGAGCAATCTCGCCACGATTGGCAATCAGGATCGACTCGATCACGGCGGGCTAATCGCTCGGCTTGATGGCGAAGAGCCGTTGGCCGTACTCCACCGGTTCGCCATTCTCAACGAAGATCGCGAGCACCTCTCCGCTGACATCAGAAGCAATCTCGTTCATCAGCTTCATCGCCTCTACAATACACAGCGTCTGGCCCTCCTCCACCTCCTCACCCACATCGGTGAAGGGATCGGCCGCGGGCTCAGGGGCTCGGTAGAAGCTGCCAACGATGGGTGAGGTAACGATGTAGGCGTCGCCGTATGCCTCTTCCTCTGCGGCGACGCTGGCCTCCGACTGCCGACCCGCCAGGCCAGCAACCCCACCTGGCTGTGACGGGCCTGCGTAGGATGGCTGCAGCGCGGGCACGAGGGTTGTGGTTACCTCGCTCCCCATGCGGCGAATCTTCACCTTGACGCCACGCTGGTCGAGCTCGAACTCGCCGATATCCTTTTCGATCAGCAGATCGATGAGCTGCCGAATCTGCGCGAGATTCACGGCCTTGCCTTTTTCGTCACTACTCATTGGACACCCACTGGAAGGAGCTTCCTCGCGTGATCGCGGCCGGATCGCCGGCCCTATCGGCCTACTGGCCGTCCGCGAGGTTCACGCAAGCATAGGTTCGGTCCCGAGAGTGGTCAAGCGGTCGCAACCACCCTCCCGAACCCGGACCATGTCCTCTAGACGCACGCCCACCTTGCCAGGCAGATAAATCGCCGGCTCTATCGTCATTACCGCACCGCTCACGAGAAGGTCCTCACTACGACCGGACACGGTGGGGAGCTCGTGAATCTCCAGGCCTACTCCGTGTCCGGTACCATGCACGAAGGCCTCCCCATACCCGGCCTCGCTGATCACGCGCCTCGCTGCCCGATCCACGTCCGCGGCGGGGATTCCGGCACGTACCTCAGCGATCGCGGCCTCCTGCGCAGCCCTGACCAAGTCGTGGAGCTCTTTCACTTCCGTATTTGCCGGCTCGCCAATCCAGACCATTCTTGTGATGTCGGAACAGTAGCCATTGACCCGGCAACCCATGTCGATCATCACCGTGTCACCCGACTGCAAGCGGCGATCGCCAGCCCCCGCGTGAGGTAGAGCTGTCCGGCCTCCCGACGCCACGATCGTATCGAAGGCCATACCCTCAGCCCCGCCCATTCGGCAGGCGTACTCGATCTCTGCTGCCAGTTCGCGCTCAGTACCGCCCGGCTCAAGGGTGGCAACGACCTCCGCCAACACGGCCTCCGCAAGTTGTAACGCATCCTGAAGGGTCCCAATCTCGTCTTCATCTTTAGATTCTCGGACCTTCTCCACGAGGTCCCGTGTGGCAATCCACGCGATTGGGGTCCTCTCGGCCAGCCGCTGCTGCAGCCCGACGCTCAGGTGCTCCGCTTCGAAGCCGACACGCGCGTTGGCTATCCCCCCGACGACTTCTCCAAACAGGTGAGCCAACCCCTTCCCCCCGATACATACCTCGATCCCCTCCGCTTCCTCCGCGGCTTGCTCGGCGTAGCGACCATCAGTGAGAAGCAGGGTTCGGTCCTCGGCAGACAGCAACCACCCACTGCTGCCCGTAAAGCCGGACAGGTAGCGGACGTTTGGGGGATGGGTCAGTAGGCAAAAATCGAGGGCGGCGGCCCGGGCTCCTCCCCGAACCGCCGCCCTCCTTCTGTCGTATGGGTGGTCCGTCACC
>CALAKE010000367.1 GCA_937922775.1 uncultured bacterium
GAGGTCTCGCAGCAGGGTATAGCGCAGTCTCACGCTGGCGGCAGTGCTGTTGGCGATTTCCCGGCCCGGCTTGCCGTCCAGGAACGCGCCGCGTACGAACATTTGCACGAACCAGCGCCAGAAGGGACGAAACCAGAGATCGTACAGGGAGGCCCGCCTTCCCTGCCGATGCAGGTCCTCAGCGGCAAGGAGCTCGTAGCGACGCATCCGCTCCTGGTGCTCCTGCGGTGACCGGTAACTGTAATGGAGGATCTCACTGCGGAGCCGCTCGACCTTGCCCTCGATTTGCACCGCCTCGTGCACGGACCGATCCTCGAAGTAAGCGCTCTCGCGGCGAAATAGAAGCGTCTTCCAATCGGGCTGTCCAGCGAAGCGCAGTGTCCGGTCCTGGTAGACGGTCCTTCGCCGCACCTGATACCCGTCGACGGGGACGTCGGGGAAGCCGCGGCGATCGAGCTCATCCCAGAAGCCGGCATCGAGCACCTCATCGGCGTCGATCATCAGAACCCACGGGGTCCGCGCCTGGGCGAGAATGTGCCGCCGGGCGCCCACGTAGCCTTCCCAGGCACGTGAGCTGGCTTCCGCACCGAGCTCGGCAGCGACTTCCATGGTGCGGTCTTCGCTCCCCGCGTCGAGAACCAGGATGCGCTCGGCATGCCCGCGCAGTGGTTGAAGGGACGCCGGCAGGCGGTCCTCCTCATTGCGGGTGAGCATGCAGACCGTGATGGCGCCAGAGTCGTTTCCCACCAGGCTGTCCTCTGCCCCGCGCTACGGCTCCTCAGCGACCTCGCGATTTGGAGGTACGCAATTCGCCCCGAGGCGTAGATAGCACACGAGGGGCCGAGGCTCCCGCCCCGGCCCCTGTCGTCGCGGTTCTACTCTATCGTGATGCCGGTCAAGGCTGCCACGCGCGGCTTCAACTCTTCGATCAGGCCGGCAAAGAAGCTCATCTGAGCCACCTGATCGGCGGTCGGCCCACCCGTCCAACCGCTGATCGATCCATAAAGCGACCGGACGCGACGTCGTAGCTCATCGGTGAGCCGGGAAAGCTCCACCCCCTCCGCCACCACGTCGTCAGACGCGTTATCGCCGAGACCCTCCGTATGCTCTGCCAGCGCTCCTACGAGATCATTGGCTTCCTCGTACATGCCACCGACGCGCAGCAGCGTGTGCGTCCAGGCGCGCCGCTCTTCGAGACCAACCTTGATGCGTGGATCTTCGTTGACGACGAGCGGCTGCTCGTATGCCTGCCCGGCCACGACGAGTCGCACGACATAGGTACCCGGAACCACATACGGGCCATCGGGGCCGCTGCCCTGGCCGCCAGGGCCGAAGCCGCCGGAGCCACCTTCGCCGCGTGGCCCCGCTGGGGGCGAGAACGGAGCGTGCCTGAGGTTCCAGATCACGCGGTTAATGCCGAGGTTCGAGGTCGCCTCGACCGTTGCGATCTCGGCTCCCGTATGATCATGCACGCTGATGACGACCTCGGCACCGGCCTCTGCAAGCCAGTAATCGATGAGCGCGCCGGCCGCCGGATTCTCTCCGTAGTAGATATTGTGGCCGGGAGCGCCCGTCATACGCGCGTAGCGGATCTGCTCGGCTGGTTTTGTGGAAAACAGGTGCGCCGGCGACGCCATCACCGCCGGCGTCAGCTCCTGCAGGGCCGAGAGGCTATCGAGAATCCAGATGCCCCGACCGTGCGAGCCCAGCACCAGGTCGTTGTCGCGTGGATGGATGACCATGTCATTGAACGGCAAGGTTGGCATGTTGTTCTTGAGCTCGACCCAGTGGCTACCGCAGTCGATGCTCACGAAGAAGCCAAACTCCGTGGCGATGTAGAGGAGCGCAGGGTTGCGCAGGTCTTCCTTGATGGCGCGCACGACCCGCTGCGCGGGCAGATCGCCGACGATGCTGGTCCAGCTTTCGCCGTAGTCGGTCGACCTGTAGATGTAGTTGTCGAAGTCGTCGTTGCGATGGCCATCGAAAACGGCGTAGACCGTACCCTCCGCGAAGCGCGAAGGCTCGATCCCCGCCATCCAGGTCCCCGGAGGCAGCCCGGGGAAGCGGGCGGTCAGGTTGGTCCACGTCTCGCCCCCGTTGTCGGAGATCTGGAAGTTGCCGTCGTCCGTGCCGACGTACAGCAGGCCCTGGCGCAGAGGCGATTCAGCGATATAAGACGTGGTCGGGTAGTAGGGTGCGCCATCATCGAGTGAGGGAGTCGCCGCGCTCGGGTGCTGACCCATGATCGTGAGCTCGACCCGATCGACACGGGTGGTCAGGTCTCCGAGCGACGTCCAGGAGTTGCCGCCGTCGGTGCTCTTCCAAACCTCGTTGGTGCCGGCGTAGATGACGCTCGGATCATGCGGCGACAGCAAGAAGGGACCATCCCAGTTCGCCGGCAGCATGTTGTTGCCGAGCAACGGGGTCGCCTTGTCCTGGCCCCAAACGTCCCAGTTGCGTCGGCCGCCGAGGAACCCTTCGCCGGTCCCGGGCCGGATATTGCGGCGCTCCATGGTTCGCATGTCGACCTTGGACAGGCCCAGGTATTGCGACTCGACATAGATGATGTCGGGATCGCGGGGATCGGCGAGGCTGAAGAAGCCGTCGCCGCCACCGATCGGAAGCCACTCCTCGTTGAGGATGCCTTCGGCTCGATAGTTGGCGCTGGGACCGATCCATGTGCCGTTGTCTTGCAGGCCTCCCACGACTCGGTAGGGATGAGACATGTCGACACCCACCCGGTAGAACTGGCTGACAGGCAGAGTCTCGACGAATAACCACGTGTCGCCACGATCGTAGGTGATCCCCACAGCTCCATCGGAAGCCTTGATCAGGTGGCGCGAGTCGGCCGGATCGACCCACACGAAGCGGTCGTCACCGTGAACCGTTTGGCGCACGCGGCGAAACGTCCGCCCGCCGTCCTCGGAGACGCTGAACGAGTTCTGCATGTAGATACGCTGGTCGTTCGTCGGGTCGACGAGGATCTGGCTGGCGTACATCGGCCGCGGGTTCCAGTCGCTCATGTGCTCCCAGCTGGCGCCCTTGTTCTCCGACCGGTAGATGCCCGCCAGCCGTTCTTCGTATGAGGTCGAGGCCGTATAGCGCCGGCCTTGCTCGATGCACACGTAGACAATGTTGGGGTCGCCCGCGTATATCGATATCCCGATGCGGCCGTACTCTCCCTCGGGCAGGCCGTTCTCTTGACTCAAATCCTCCCAGGTCACACCGCCGTCGGTCGACTTGTAGAGAGCGCTGCCCGGCCCGCCGCCGTGAAAGCCGAAAGCCTTGCGGCGGCGCTGGTAGCTAGCGGCGTAGAGGGTCTCAGGCTCGGTCGGATGCATCGCGACGTCGACGACGCCAGTGTCCTCGTCGATATACAGCAGCCGCTCCCATGTTTCGCCGCCGTCATCTGTCCTGTAGAGTCCGCGCTCCTCGTTCGGCCCCCACAGGTGTCCCATGGCGGCGACGTAGACGAGATCGGGATCTGTCGGGTGGGTGAGGATTCGACCGATGTGGTGGCTGTCTCGGAGGCCGACGTTGGTCCACGTCTCACCCCGATCGGTGGACTTGTAGATACCGTCACCCCACGAGGAGCTCTGCCGGTTGGCACGCTCTCCCGTGCCGACCCAGATGATGTTCGGGTCGGGCTGGAAAATGGCGATGTCACCGATGGAGTGGGTGGCCTCCTTCTCGAAGATGGGAGTGAACGTGACGCCGTTGTTGATAGTCCGGAAGATGCCGCCGGTCGACGAGGCCACGATGAACTCATAGGGATCGCTCTCTACCACCTCGATGTCCACGAACCGGCCGCTCATCACCGCTGGACCGATGTTTCTGAGTCGCAAGCCCGAAAGCATGTCGGGTGTGAGAGAGGAAGCCTGTCCGGGAAGCGGTGTCGGGGCAGCCTCGTATCCGAGGAACGGTTCCGGGGTTCCGCTACTTGGAGAAGGCGCTCCAGACGCAATCGTAGAAGCTGCCAGCATCGCGATGCTGATCAGTGCAGGAAACAGGAGAGTCCGAGAACGGTGTCGCATTTACCCAGCTCCTCCCCCGCCGAGGTGGGCCCCGCCGCCACCGAATTACGGTAGCGAGCGGTGGTTCGCGATGGCCGCGAAATGGGTTGTGCCCCCATGGTATTGCAGGCGGGATTTGCAGCAAACCTGGGAGCGGGCTGCGACGAACGGTTCGATGTGCGCACCAGAGAGGTGTCTCCCGGTCTTGCAGCAACGGTCGCGGCTGATAATGTGGCCGAGAACCTTCAGACCGTCCTGACGGGATTGCGGGCTCGGCCGGTTCACCAGGCCGCCCAGTGGTCCCTCTAGCGTGGGGTCGCGATGACCGACTGGTCAGCTGTCAGAGCTCTCTTCCCTGCCCTCGAGAAACAGGTCTACTTGAACACCGCCGGAGGTGCGCCTATTCCACGTCGCACTGCTGACGCGGGCAAGCGTTACTACGAGCAGACGTTCCGCGACGGTGACGTGCATTGGGACGAATGGCTACAGCAGGTCGAAGAGACGAGACGTAAGGCGGCAGCCCTCCTCAACACATCGCCAGTGAATGTGGCATTCATGTCGAATTGCTCGGCCGGTCTCAACATCGCTGCCCACATGCTCCGAGGGCGCGGCGGGGTGATCACGCTGGCCGACGAGTTCCCATCCTGCACTCTTCCCTGGCTACAGCTGGGCTTCGAGGTCACATTCGTCGAAACAGACAGACGAGGCCACGTGTCTATCGAAGAGATCGAGGCGGCGATTACCGAAGAGACCGGAGTGCTCGTCATCAGCCATGTGCAATACAAAACGGGCTTCCGGCACGACCTGACAGGGCTAGGGCGCATGTGCAGGGAAAACGGTCTGGCCTTCGTTGTCGACGCGACGCAGTCCTTCGGAGCCCTGCCCATCGACGTCACCGCTGCGGGAATCGATTTCTTTGTCACCAGTTCCTACAAGTGGATCACGTCGGGCTACGGCGTGGCCATTTTGTGCATAGGCGACGCCTATCTGAAGAGCGAGGCCTTCCCGGCGGTGGGCTGGCGCAGTGCCGCTGAACCCTACGCCATGATCTTCGATCGCCTCGACCTGAGTGAAGCGGCGTCGGCCCTCGAGCAGGGGCACCCGCCGTTCGCTGGCGTCATGTCGCTATCGGCATCTCTCGACCTGGTGGAGCTCATCGGCATCGCGCAGATCGAGGCGCGCATACTGGAGCTCACCCGTTACATGCGGGACAGATTGGGTGAACATGAGATCGGCATTCTCTCGACCACCGACCCGGACCACCTATCGGGCATCACCATCGTGGACGTTGCGAACCCGCAGGCGATCGTCGCCTACCTCAAGAAGCGCAACATCATCACATCGACGCGAGGCGACGGTATCCGCGTATCGCTGCACTACTTCAACGACTATGAGGACATCGACCGTTTGGTGGAGGAACTGGTCACGGTTGTCGACGCCGGGATCGACGCTGTCCCGGAGACACATTGAACAGACCACAGTGACGGCCTCAGCAGACTTGCAGGTTCTGAACGACAGCTCCAACGAGGGTCGCAATGATGAGTGAATGGGTGCAGGCGGCAGCTGACTGGCTCTGGGGGCCCCCGATGCTGATTCTCTTCATGGGAACGGGGCTCTACCTGTCCGTCCGCCTGCGCGCAATGCAGGTCACCGAGTTCTTGCCGGCGGTACGGGCCTTCCTGCGAAAATCCGACAAACAAGATGAGGGCGACATATCGCCATTCGCAGCCCTCATGACGTCGGTGGGAGGCATCGTCGGCAACGCCAATATCGCCGGCGTGGCAACCGCTATCACGATGGGCGGGCCCGGCGCCCTGTTTTGGATGTGGATGTCAGGGGTTGTAGGTATGGCCTCGATGTTCACGGAGTCCGTGCTCGGCGTCCGCTATCGGACCCGCGACAAGGACGGCCTCTTCGTGGGCGGCCCGATGTACTACCTGCGCGACCGCCTGCGCTGGCGATGGGTGGCGTCGTTCTTCGCCCTCGGACTGGCCGCCAAGACCATGCTTGCGACCACCACGATACAGAGCAACTCGATTGCTGTGGTCGTTGAGTCCGAGATCGGATGGGCGCCTGTTGTCACCTGCATCATCCTCGCATTGATCACCGGCGCGTCCATCATCGGTGGCGTGCGCTCGATCGCGGCCGTTTCTGAGGTTCTGTCGCCGCTCATGGCCTTGCTCTACCTGGGCGGGGCCACCTTCGTCCTCGCCGTCTTCTGGAGAGACATTCCGGCCGCTCTGGGGCTGGTTTTCGAGCACGCATTCACCCCCGTCGCCGCCACCGGCGGATTCGTCGGAGCAACGGTACGGCAAGCCTTCCGCTTCGGAGTTGCCCGCGGCGTCTACTCGAATGAGGCGGGCACCGGCTCGGTTCCCATAGCGCACGCCTCGGCTCGAACGAACGATCCCGTGCGGCAGGGAAAGATCTCCATGCTAGGTGTCTTTCTCGACACGTTGGTGGTTTCGAGCGCCACCGGATTGGTGGTCTTGGTGAACGGCACGTGGACCTCGGGCCTCGATTCCACCGCGCTCACGGCCATGGCGTTCACGGAAGGCATGGGGCCGATGGGAGGAAAGGTGGTTCTGGCGGCGTCGCTTCTGTTCGGCATCTCCACCCTCATCGCGTGGGCATTCTACGGAGAGCAATGCGCCGTCTACCTGTTCGGGACGGGAGCCCGGCGACCGTATCGGCTCCTCTACTGTCTGGCCATACTCGGCGGTTCGATGGCCGGGGTGCGGGCCATCTGGGCCTGGGGCGACCTGCTCAACGGCATCATGGCGATCCCCAACCTGATCGCCCTGCTGGTGCTGGCAGGCGAGGTCAGCAAGATGCTTCTGCTCGACAGGTCTGGGCAATCAGAAGAGCTGCCTGGCTGACCATCGGGCCGCTCCCTTGACACCAGCGCAGGAGGCGGGATAGATCCAACCTCCAGACCCCTTCGTTGTTTCGGATCCCCTGACTCCTTCTCGGAAGCGAGGCCGGCAATGAACCGCACGTTCCGCAGTCACTCCTCTGTGTCTTCTGCCATCGTCATCGGCACTCTCCTGTGCCTCGCGTTGACTTCCTCAGCCGCGGCCCAGCAGGTCACACCCGACCTGTATGGCAGCCTTTCATGGCGGCATATCGGCCCCCCCGGGAATCGCACGTCGGCGGTCGTAGGTGTGCCGGGCGACCCCATGGTCGCTTTCATCGGGGCCGCATCCGGTGGGGTTTGGAAGACCACGGATGGTGGAATCAACTGGACCCCGACGTTCGACGACCAGCCCGCCCAGTCCATCGGTGCCATGGCCGTCGCCCCCTCCAATCCGAACATCGTCTGGGTCGGAACCGGCGAGGCGTGGATTCGTAGCAACATCTCCATCGGTAACGGCGTCTACAAGTCCACCGACGGGGGCGACACCTGGGAGCACAAGGGCCTTGATCTCACCGGGCGAATCGGAAGGGTGGTCATCGATCCCCGGGATCCGGACATCGTGCACGTGGCGGCCATCGGGCACGCTTACGGCCCCCAGAAGGAGAGGGGTGTCTTCCGGACCACGGACGGGGGGAAGACCTGGGAACACACCCTCTTTATCGACGAAGACACGGGCGTATTCGAGATTGCCATGAACCCGAGCAACCCCAGGGTGCTCCTGGCGGGCGCCTGGCCCCTGATCATTCGAACCTATGGCCGTGAAAGCGGCGGCCCGAACGGTGGCATCTACCGATCTGACGACTCCGGCGCCACCTGGGTGAAGCTGGAGGGAAACGGGTTGCCGGAGCCGCCCCTCGGCAAGATCGGCATCGCCTATTCTCAGAGCAACCCGGACGTGGTCTACGCGATGATCGAAACGGGGGCTCCCAATCGTGGCGTCCTGTGGAGGTCGACGGACGGTGGCGATAGATGGACGCTGGTGAGCTACGACCGCCTCCTCAACGAGCGGTCGCACTATGCGGGGCGTATTCTGGTGAACCCGGCAGACGAGAACGAGGTCTATTTCAACGCCAACAGTCACAGCATCTCGTACGACGGAGGGCTGACCACGGAACGATCCGGCTGGGGTGGCGACACACACGACATGTGGGCCGACCCGCTGAACCCGGATCGTTTGATGATCAGCGACGATGGCGGCGCCAACATGACCCTGAACCGGGGGAAGACGTGGCGGCGCATCGAGCTCCCTATTGCCCAGATGTATCACGTCAACGTCGATACGCAGGTGCCGTACTTCGTCTATGGCGGCATGCAAGACGGGTCTGGCTACAAGGGGGCGAGCACCACCAGGGACGGCCGGAGTGGCCGAGTTCCCCAAGGGTGGGAGTCCAGCGCCGGGTGCGAGAGCGGATTCATCGTTCCCGATCCCGTGATTCCGGAAATTGTCTGGGGAGGATGCTACACGGGCGGTTTCACCAAGGTGGACTACCGGACGGGACACCAGCGCACCGTGAAAGTCTGGCCGGAGTCGAGCTATGGTGCGGCCGCCAAGGACGTGAAGTACCGGATCAACTGGACCTTCCCGATCATCATCTCCCCCCACGATCACAACAAGGTGTATGTGGGCAGCCAGTACGTGCACGTGACCACGGACGGTGGTGAGAGCTGGCAGATCATCAGCCCGGATCTGAGCGGCAATGACCCGTCTTTGATGGGACCCTCAGGGGGACTGACCAAGGACAACATCGGTGTGGAGATGGCCCAGCTGGTGTTCGCCATCGCCGAGTCGCCGGTCGAAGAGGGCGTGATCTGGGCCGGAACCAACGACGGGTTTGTTCACATCACCCGAGATGGCGGTGACAA
>CALAKE010000368.1 GCA_937922775.1 uncultured bacterium
GCTTCAGTCGAAAGCACAAGTCCATGTCCTCGCCGTACATGAAAAAGCGTCGGTCAAACCCGCCAACCTGCTCGAATGCTTCCCGGCGAAGGAGCATGCAGGCCCCGGATACCCAGTCGACCTCACGAACAATAGGGCCACCGCCGTTCTTCTCCGCAGCCTGGCTTTGGCGCAGGAAAAGAGGGCGTTCAAACCAGTGGCCGGGAAACCATCCGGGTACTTGGAACGCGTGTGAGGCGACGGCGAGGACGCTGGGAGAAAACCCCGCGGGCCCGCTCTGTGGCTGTCCGCCGGGCAGCAACAGGCATGGAGCGGCAGCGCCGATGCCGTCGCTGCCAACCAAGGAGGCGAGCCTCGTGAAGCTCTCCGGATCGAGCCGGACGTCAGGGTTGATCAGTAGTATCAGGGAAGCATCTCCCTCGGTGGAGCCTGAGTTGGCGGCGGTGCCGAAGCCGTCGTTGGAGTCCCGGTGCAGGATCTTGACGTCCCTGCCCCGAAACATCTCCGGTCCGATTCGTTCGGGAGAATCGTTGTTCACGACCGTAATACTCGCCACGCGAGCCTCGGATCCCTCGAGAGCATCAAGACACTCGAGTACATCCCTGGTGCTCGGATAGTGAACGATGACTACGTCGATGTTCTGCACGGATCTTTATGTTCGAGAACGGCGCTCAGCATTGACGCCCCCCACCCAGGGGCATTCTCGCAGTCTCTAGCATGGGCTCCCATCAGAAAGTCTGTCACGCTCAGAGGGGAGGATCAATCGCCAATGGCACATCAGCTGTGAACGGCGGGAGTCATCTCGGCGAAGCGCAACACGGGTATGTTCTGGCCATAAAGGGGCGACCAGGTAAGCCACTCTACTTCCCTCACAACATCATTCAGTTTGTTTCGCGGCTGGGCTGAATATTCTGGTCCTCGCAGTGGTCTAGATTGGTTCTGATCATAGAAAAAGAAATGTAGTTGTTCACCGCGTTAATTGACTCGATAAAGGGTGATATGATCAACGGCGCCGTTACTAACTCCATCCCTTGGGGGACCGCCCATGCCAACTGTCAGTAAGAAGGGCAAAGTTGCCGTTGCGCAGCTTTACGCGAAAAAACCAAAAGCAAGCCTCGATGAATTCATTGCGGTTGCGCGGAAGGCCGACCCAGGCATCAAGGAGCCTGGAGACCGGCGCAGCTTCAATGCGAAATATGTACTGCCCTTGAAGCGTAGCGCAGCAGCCAAGAGGCGACCCAAGGCGGCGGCGAAGAAGTCCACAAAGAAACGCGGACCCGGTCGACCGCTGAAGAAAGTTGCCAAGAAGACCGCGAAACGCGGACCTGGCCGGCCGCGGAAGAAGGTCACGAAGCGTGGACCAGGGCGTCCGCCCAAGAAACGTGGGCCGGGTCGCCCGCGGAAAGAAACCACGGTGAAGCGCGGACCGGGCCGACCGCGGAAGCGACCGGCCATCACCGCGAGCAATTTCGCGGCGATCAAGCAGATGATCATCAGCCGGGAACACGCATTGATGGCCGCTGCGGGTGACCACTCCAAGGCCTACCAGCTCGCCACCGAAATCGACGGCTTTATTGAGAAGCTGATCAAGAAGGTGACCGGCTAGGTTGTAGTCAATCTGATGGAGGTACTCTCGGGTCCCGGAATCGTCGAGGGGTCTCGAAATATCCATCCGGCCAGCCTTCGACCACCGACCGTAACAAAGAGAAAAACATCGCGGAGTGATTCCTTCGGAATGACTCACAAACTGCGTGCATACGCCGCACTGAAAACACCGCCGGGGCAATGACCGCAGATAAAGACGTGGTCGGCTTTATTCCTGGCCGCCGTCGGCTCGAAAGCCTGTGTGGATCGACTTCGTGAGTGCCTGTGTGACACGTACCATCCACTCGTAGTCGAGGCGATCCGGCGTATCGTCGCGGCTGTGAATATCATCACGCAGGTGACCCAGGAGCCACACTGATGGCACCCCCGCGTCCGCGAACACGGCCTGGTCGCTGCGCCTCCAGAGCGAGCGAGAACCTGCCACGGCGTTCACTCCCTCAGCCTCGGCCGCTCTTTGCAGGAGCGAGGACAACTCCCGGTAGCGTGACCAGCCGACGATTTGCAGCGTCTCCGTCCGAGGTCTCCCGACGGTGTCGAGGTTGACCATCGCACGAGTGGTCGAAAGGGGAACGAGAGGATGGTCGCAGTAGTGCCTGGCGCCGAGGAGGCCATCCTCCTCGCTGCCGAAGGCAACGAAGACCAAGCTGTGCTCGAGCGGTCCCGCCACCGCCGCAGACCGCGCCAAAGCCGCGGCTGCCGCGATGATCATCGCGGTTCCGCTCGCATTGTCATCCGCCGCGGGCATGAAGCTGCCGTGCCGCGACCCGACACCGTCATAGTGGGCTCCAACCACGATGGCACCGGCAGATGGGTCGTCGCCCCAGAGCACGCCTACGACGTTCTTGACTTCCAGTTCGCCTACCGCGAAGGACTGGAAGTAAGCTTCGGGCACGGTGCCGTCCTCATCGGCTGGCCGAAGGCCCGCCGCGGCGAAGGCGTTTGCGACGTACCTGGCTGCAAGATCGCCTCCTGGTCCCGGCGTGTCTCTGCCCAGCATCATGGCGTCCCCGAGCGCCTCGACATGGATACGAAGCTCCTCGGCAGTGACTCCCGCCGAAGCGGGTAGCTGTTCTTTTGGGGTGCTGGCAACCGGAGCTCGTGCCGGCGCGACAAGGGCGATCACCATGAGAGGGATTGCCCCCAACGCTGCTCCGAGGAGGTGTCTATTCGGCATTCTGGCCTCCTGCCGTGGGACCCGCTGGCGCGGCGGAAATCGACACTGTGACCATTCCTGGGTGGCAGCAGGGAAGGTCGCCGCGCGCAAGGTCGAATCGCATGATCCTCATCCGTGGGCGTGCTTCTCGTCGGCACCCCGAGAAGTTGGTAGAATAGCGATTTCCCCGAGGGCAAATCCCAAGATTTCTGCATTGTACTGAAATAAACAGTAGCGAATTTCCGTCTGTCGATATGTCTGATTGCTCGGAAAGAACAGAACATGTGGGCGCAGCGGTCATCGGCGCGTCGTCATCTGGCCTCTACACAGCTTGCCTCTTGGCAGAGGCGGGTCATCCCGTAACAGTGTATGAGGCTGCCAAGTCGCTCGATCCCAAGCCCCGCACACTCATCGTCACCAGCAAGATGAGGGAGTTGCTCGGGCAGGTTGGCGACGAATCTGTTGTAGGCCAAATCAACAAGTTCGAGCTCTATGCCAACGGCAGAGCGGCGACCGTTGGCCTCGAGCACGCCGACCTCATTATCGATCGATCGCGTCTGATTCGGTCGCTGGCTCGGCTGGCAAAGGCACGCGGCGCACAGATTCGTCTGGACCACCGGTTCAAAGGTCTCGAGAGCAATGGGCGAGGGCTTAGGCTGCATCTCGAAACTGGGCGCAATGGCACTCGCACCACTCACCACAAGGAGGCGGGTGCTCTGGTCGGGGCCGATGGTACGTTCAGTTCCGTAGCTCGATCAGCCGGCTGGCCCGAGCAACCTTCAATTCCCTTGGTCCAAGCCCTAGTTGATCTGCCCGGCGACTTCGACTGTAGCACCAGCAAGGTGTGGTTCGTTCCCGAAGACACACCATACTTTTACTGGCTCATTCCTGAGTCTTCCGGACGCGGGGCCCTGGGCGTGATCGGTGAGGATCCGCGGCGCACGAGGGAGGGTCTCGAGCGATTCCTTGTGAAGCAGGGCCTCGAGCCCTTGGAGTTCCAGGCAGCCAGGATCCCGCGATACCAGAAATGGATCCCCGTGCGCCGTGCGGTTGAGCGAGGGAGCGTTTACCTGGTGGGAGACGCCGCAGGCCAGGTAAAAGTGAGCACCGTGGGCGGCATCGTCACGGGGCTACGAGGCGCCATCGGTGTAGCAGAGGCGATTACCAGGGCTGGCCCGAGCACTGAGCTCCGCGACCTTCGGCGCGAGCTCGATCGTCACCTTCTCATTCGCAGGGCACTGCATCAGTTCAGGGAATCTGACTATGACAGATTGTTGAGGATGCTGAACGAGCCGGCCCTTCGTGCACTGTGCAGGACGAATCGAGATGATGCGGGGGCGCTCCTCAGAAGAGTCTTGCGCGGTCAGCCACGTCTCGTTGCGCTCGGTCTTCGGTGCGTGCTTTCCGACCCCGGCCTCATACGACTGGTCGGGTTCTAGCGTTCCGATAGCCTCTGAACCCGGGTAGAAAGCGGGTCGAGCCGACCTCGGCACCTGATGAGATCACCTGTCACCATCATCCGACTCCACCATCGGGCCGATAATCGGGCTCACGAGCCGGTGACTTGCCAGGCGGTCGATAAGGGGACGGTGCCAGTCGAAGTCGGCACGATCTCTGATCAGGTTCATCATTCCATCAGCCGAGCCGAGCCACATGAGGGCGGCGAGCTTGGTGTCGGACATGGACTCGACGGCAGAGCGTAGGCGTCGGCCGATGAGGAGCTCGTCTTCGAGGAGAGCTCGCCACACGTGGTCGTAGGTCTTCAGCGCATGCGCCGACAAGTTATCCTGCCGCAGCGATGCATCCAAGACCTCGGCGGCTGCCCTTGCTCCGAGCATGCTGTAGTAGATACCCCCGTTGCTGGTGGTCTTGACTTGGCCCGCTGCCTCGCCGATTACCAGCAGCCGGTTATCGTGGCAGCGGCTCAACGAGCCGATGGGAATGGGACTCGTGCGGATGCGCGAATGGCTGAGGTCGATTCGGTCTTGGAGGCTGGGGGAAGCGACCAGGGCATCGAGGTAGGAACGGGATTGCCTGGAGGTCGTGAGGCCGATCTTCGCCCAGCCCTCATCCAATGGAACTGCCCAACCGAAGGAGCCGGGCGCATAGCGGCTGCCCACGTAGACCTCAACCTGCGCGATGCCGCGATTGCGACACAAGAGCTGTACCCCCTGGAGGAACTCCGCGGGAGCTTCCATTCCGAAGGCTCGAAGGAGGGTGACGTTATAGCCCACCGCGAGAACCACGGCACGGGCACAGAACGACACGAGTTTGTCATCAGCGTGATCCGGGCGACTTTCGATGATGCCTTGGATTTCTAAATCGTCCGGCGTTCGCACGCCGCCAATGATCTTCACGCCGAGACGGACCTCGGCTCCAGCCTCAGCCGCCCGCTCCGCGAGAGCGCGATCGAACGACCTCCGTCTCACAACGTGCGCCAATGGCTTACCAGCGGCGAACGAGACCTCGCGGCGGTAGGGACCA
>CALAKE010000369.1 GCA_937922775.1 uncultured bacterium
TCCATATCGGTCGAGAACGTGGCGTACAACCACTGCGGCAATGACTACTACCGTGCGGTATTCCAGGGCAACGACTTGGTGTACGTAACCACGGAGCCGCCGCAGTGAAACGCGGGCCGACCAATCCGAGCGAGTGAGCTCACGACCCGTGACACCACGCTCGCGGGATTCGGCTTCGGAGCAACGTTCCACCTGTGAACGAGGACCTAGCAGCAAACATAGTCCAGCAGATCCATGACATGCCCGACTATGGCGCATTCGACTGGATCAACGTGTACGTAGGAGGCACGGCCGACGGCGCCGTCGTCACGGTCGTCGGCGATGTCTCACGCGTGCTCCTCAAGACGAATATCGGCGAAATGCTCGACGGTATGGATGGCGTCGCCACCGTCAACAACAACCTGGTTGACATGAGCGGCGGTCCCGCACCGGCGAGAGTGCGCGCTGCCCTCTACAGCAACATTTACGACACGTACCTGTCCGAATACTCCGAGTACGCTCCTGGCGAGCGCGCTGCCGGCGGAACCCGCTCGCACTCGGGGCCACACCCGATTCATATCCTGGTAGACGAGGAAATGAACGTCAGCCTCGAGGGTTTCGTCTTCTCGGCCAAGGACAAGTCAGAAGCGACAACGGCTTGCGAGCGCACGGCGATGACCAAGACCTGCACCAATGATCTGGTGATCGTTCCCAAGCCCAAGAGCTAGCAGGCCAGATGGGCGCCCCGCGCTAGTCATAAGACTGGCTCTATTGATCGAACACATCGAGGGGCTGATCGAGGAGAAGAGCGAGGCTGCAGTTCGGTCCTGAGGTGCGACCCGCTGCCCAGAATCGCTGGCGGTTGCGCGCAAAACGGAGCAGATACGTCGCGGTTGCGCATGTGCGTGGAATGACCGGGCGGCGTTCGTCTGCCGGCCTCGAGCATGCTGCAGCGAGCATCTCCACCCTTGTTATCGGAACCTCCCTGGGATACTGAGGACCCTACGAGATCGCGAGCGCGACCTCGATCGGCAGACAGCGGTCGAACAGGTGATTTCTCCAAGGAGGATCGGGCATGCCCTTCCACTATGGTCGTTCACGATTCCAGTGCGGACTTCTCATCCTGGCGGTGTTCGCTTTCGCCTTGTCGCAGGGCTCGCCCGTTGGGGCGACGGCTCGCGAGCAACAAGACCAAGAAGAAAGGGATGCCCACGAGAGATGGGCGCGGATGCATCTGGAGGACCCACGCCCGCCTGTTGACGACGAAACGCTGGAGCTGATGGACCGGATTCGTCGCGACAAATTCGATCAGATCCTGCCGCAGGTCATGCGCGATCGTGGCATCGACATGTGGATTCATGTGGTGAGGGAGGGTGACTGGGATCCGCTCGGGTACAACTTGGGCAGCAACGAGGGAGTCTTCATCTTCACCGACAGGGGCGGCGACCGGATCGAACGGGCCGTCCTCGGCAACAGCGCACCTTTCATTGACGAGATCGACGCCTACGACATCGTCGTCAGACCCGATTTCGAGATCCCGCTCGGTGCGTTCCCCGCCGGCAGAATGTACCTGCCGGATTTTTACTCGAGGGGTGGATACGAGTGGCCGGGCGGACCCAAAACCGAGCTCGATTTCCGCTTTCAGGGTGTCGGCGAGTTCGTCGCCGAACGTGATCCCGAGAAGATCGCAGTCAATTTCTTGGATGAGCTGGGATCCGCTGTGATTTACGAGCTCCCGAGGCTGCGTCCCGACGGCATCTCCCATACCGATTTCAACCTGTTGATGAGTGCCCTCGGTGACACCTATGCGGAACGGGTCGTCTCGTCGGAGTACCTGGTTCTCGACTACTTCGCTCGGCCGGTGAAAAGCGAATTCGAGCTCTACGCGCAGATACGTGCAGACATCGACCAGAGGGTCCGGGGCGCCCTCGACAGCATCGAGCCGGGAGTCACGCGGGTGGCCGATGTCGACGCGGAGTTCTCGGTGACTGACAAGAACGGCCGGCGACAAGGCGGCGATCATGTCATCCAGGGCGGAGACTTTCTCAAGTTTGCCGACGGCCACCAGAGCGGCGGCTATATGGATGGCGAGTGGTGGAAGTATGGGAATTTCCACGAGGTCGTCGACATGTACGCCTACGTGCTCGCTGAGGGAGAAACCGAGCCGCGGGCACACCTCCAGCGAGCATGGGCGGACGCCCTAGCGGTTCGAAAGATCCTCGAGGACAACGTCAAGGCCGGGCGCACCGCCGCCGAAACGTTCGAGATCCTCAAACGGGAGATCCGGGACGCCGGCTTCGTCTATGTCGATATGCAGGACATCGACAGGACCTCGGCACCCGACAAGACCTTCGTCCCCATCGACCTACATGCAGCAGGCCCCGGCATCTACGCCCCCAGGATCGGCCCTCTGGGTCCGGACTGGCAGCGGAACATCGTGTTGCCGATGTACCACCACTTCTATCTCGAGTACTGGGTCGATGTGGCGATACCCGAGTGGGGAGCGGGGGAATCGCTGAACATGCGATTCCACGACGGCGCAATGGCGACCGAGGAGGGGGTCGAATACTTCTTTCCCCCGCCGACGGAGATCCTTCTCGTTCGGTAGGAGTGTCGCTCGTGGTCCTCAGGCGCGCGCCGGGCCGAGCCAGAAGTCGCACGCGGCTCCTTGACTGATCGGCCTGGTTCTACGCCTCTCGAAGCATCAGCTCGGCTTCTGCCTTGACCTCCCCATTGACGACGATCGACAGCCGGTGCTTGCCGGGGTAATGCTTGCGGGTGGATTGGTCGGCGAATGAGATCTTGCGGGAGATCTCGTGCTCGCCGGGCTCGTAAGTGTCCTCTCTGATCTGAAACACCTTCTCGGAGATCTTCCCGGTCTTTTTGACGTACCCGACGATATACTCCAGGCGGACCTTGCGGGGCCTTTTGTCCTTCAGCTTCAGCGTGAACGAGAAGCGCGTATCGCCGCCAATGGTTACTTCGCTGTCGTTGAGCTCGAGGTGACTGACTTCCATCGCCCCCGGGTCGCCGAAGCCAAACAGTCTCATGGCCTTCACGTTCCCGGCCTTCAGCATCGTGCGGCAGGCACGTTTGATGATCCAGTCGGTGTTCTTCGACTCGCCCTGCCAGCGCTCACAGATATCCAGCACCAGGTCCGGGTGGTCCTTCGAGATGTCGTTGAGATTGTTGGCAACACTCTTTCTCACGAATTCGGAGTCATCGTCCTTGAGCTTCTCCAGAATCGGCAAGATCGGCGCTGGATCTTCCTTGAACTGAGGTAGCGCTACGGCCCACGGCAATCTCGACCGGCAACCCTCACTGGCGAACCGACGCACGTTGGGATGCTCGTCGTCTGCGAGCTCGAGGAGATACGCGATGGCTCTCTCGGGGTCTTGCCGCAGGTACGGGCGGATCGCGAACTCGGATGACAGGTACTGGGTGAACACTCGCATGGCCGGCAGCGAGGTCTCCCAATCGTCCAGGCCGTTCATCTCGACGAAGGTGGGGAGACAGAAGGACTCGAATCCCTTCACCTCAGGAGCGGCCTTGGTGAGGATTTTCACGGCCTTCTTGTACGACTTCGGCAACAGCCCCGCCAGACACTCCGTAGCGTGACGCCCCATCGCCATGAGCTCCAGCTCTTTGAAGGAATCGTCAGTCAGCATCCGCACGAGTTCCTTGTCGTCGAGCTCGGGATAATGCCGCTTCAACACCCCGGCGAACTCACTCACCGAGTCAAGGGTGAAGAACCTGTCCTTCAGTCGCTTAGCCATCTTTGTGCTCCGCCCAGTCGGCCATATGGAGATCCACGCCAGGTGCTTCTACTCACAAGTGCCTATATTCAAAGGACTTGATGAGTCGAGCTCGCTGGATCTATTCGTTCGAGAAATCTGCAATGGGCACGTCGCTGTTCCAGATATCAACGTGCAACTTCCAGCGGCCTTCCCCATCCTTCCTCCAGATGTGAACGTTCTTGGTCCTGTGCCACTGCGGCTCCTCGCCTTCAGGATGATAGGTGTACTCGTACGCGTTGACTGTGTAGGCAAGATCACCGCTGACGCCGATGTCGAGCACCTCTCGGTTCCGGATTCGGAACACCCAACCCTCTCCGGTCCTCAAAATCTCTGCTAGGGCTCCTATGCCCCTCGTCGGCGACCAGTGATTCGGCAGCATGAGCGCGTCGTCCGTGAACAGGGCGATGCGGGATTCGACATCAGCTTGCTCAACGGAGGCATAGAAGGCGTCGATTACCAGATTCAGATCTGCGGGAACCGGAGATTCCCTATCGGCACTGCACCCGACAGCGACGAGCATCACGATAAGCCAGCACCATGTGCGTCGTATTCCCATCTTCAACCTCTCCCTTCCTAGACGGACATCTTGTGGAGCAAGATGGGGGGACGGCCGGCCGCCGACGGCGACCGAGGCGACACTCTGCTCGTCGACTATAATGATCGCCGGTCGTCTTTCAAGAGCGCCAACCGCCGACTCAACCATGGGCTCGGAGTTCCTTGTCTACCTTCGTCTCGGCTTCGAGCATGTCGCCGACCCGCGCGGGTACGACCACATCCTGTTTATCGTTGCACTTACGGCCACGTATACGCCACGCGCCTGGCGCCAGGTGGTGGCTCTGGTGACGGCCTTCACGGTGGGGCATTCGATCACACTGGCCCTGGCCACCTTGGGATTGATCCGCGTCCCCACCGACCTGATCGAGTTTCTCATTCCCCTGACGATCTTCGTGACCGCGCTGCTGAATGGCGTGCAGCTCTGGCTAGCCCGGCCGAGCAGGTCGACCGGATCGGATGCGCGACCGGAGGGCGCAGCGGAGCCTCGAGGCGGGCAAGGCACCAGGTACGCTCTCGCGCTCGGTTTCGGGCTCATCCACGGCCTGGGCTTTTCAAACTTCCTGAGGGCGGTGCTCGGTGGCGAGGCGTCGATCTTCTGGCCGTTGTTCGCGTTCAACGTCGGTCTCGAGGTCGGCCAGGTTCTCATCGTCGCTATCGTGCTGGCTGCTACCGCCCTGGCAACCGGCTTGCTGCGCGCCCCGCAGCGCACCTGGGTCATCGCGCTATCCAGCGCGGCCGGCGCGGTGGCGTTGTATCTTGTCTGGGAACGATTGCCCCTGGGGTAACAGCTTCCTTGGATTGGCAGTCCCACTTTCGACGGCCGCAACAGTCTCCTTTTCGACGACAGCAAAGGATCCCTCCCATGACATCGTCTCTGCGTCGGGTTGGTTTGATACTCCTCGCTTTGGCTCTCCTGGCTCCGACCCTCCTGAATACCGCGGCGTTCGGCCAGCAGTGGCGCCACGCCGACGAGAGCAAGACCAACCAGTCGATGTTCCGTCCGATCCTCGAGTTGCCCGACCCGAACGTCTACCGCAACGCCGCGGGCGGGCCTGGCCATATGTACTGGCAACAGCGCGCAGACTATGTGATCGAAGCGACGCTCGACGCGGAGGCCCACGTCGTAAACGGATCGGAGCGGATCACCTATCACAACAACTCGCCCGACCGGCTCGACTACCTGTGGATACAGCTCGATCAGAACGTACGTTCCCTGGAGCACAGCCGCTCGTATCGGATACGGGGGGCGCTGGCCGAGGAGGTCAGTGAGCAGTTCCGCCGTTTCGTCGGCCTGACGCCGTTCGATGGCGGCTACACGCTCGGGCGAGTGCAGCTTGTCCACAACGGAGGTTTGGTCGACGCCCAGTACCGGGTCAACGACACCATCATGCGAGTCGAGCTCATCGAGCCCTTGCAGGCCGACGAGCAGCTCGAGATCGAGATCGACTGGTCCTTTCCAGTCCCCGACCGAGGCCGCGGTGGCAAGGAGCTCGTCGACGATGGCTGGATCTACGAGCAAGCACAGTGGTTCCCACGCGTCAGCGTCTATGACGACGTCAACGGCTGGCAGACAGAGCAGTTTTTTGGCCGCGGCGAGTTCTATCTGACATTCGGCAACTACGACGTCAAAGTGACGGTCCCCTGGGATCACATCGTCGACGCCACGGGGCTGTTGCAGAACCCGGAAGAGGTGCTGACCTCGACGCAGAGGCAGCGTCTCGAGGAGGCGTACCAGACGGAGGAGCCTCACTTCATCGTCACCGCCGACGAAATCGGCGATCCCGCCGCGCGACCGATTTCGAGCGGTACGCTCACCTGGCACTACGTGGCCGAGGACGTTCGTGACTTCGCTTGGGTTTCGTCGAAGGCCTTCGTCTGGGACGCAGCCGGGTACCGTAACCCGAGCGACGACCGCCTCATTCAGGTCCACTCGCTCTACCCGCGCGAAGCAATCCCACTGTGGGATAAGGTCTCGACGCGAGCGACCCTGCAGACGCTCAAGACCTATGGGCGAATGACCTTCGAATATCCGTATCCGAAGGCCGTCAACGTCAACGGCCCGGCAGGCGGCATGGAGTACCCGATGGTCGCCTTCTGCGGCGCGCGCCCTCAGCCCGACGGCACCTACTCTGATGAGCTGGAGCGAGGCCTGATCGCCGTCACGATCCACGAGGTCGGCCACAACTGGTTCCCGATGATCGTCGCCTCCGACGAGCGCAAGTGGACGTGGATGGACGAGGGCCTCAATACCTTCCTCCAGTACTACGGCGAGCAAGACTACGCGAAGACCTATTGCGGCGGGGCGTGGACCCAGAACGAGGAGTGTGTCTTCCAAAGCCGTCGCGGCCCGGCCTCCTACATCGTCGAGTACATGAGCGATCCGGACCAGGTGCCGATCATGACCGAATCCGACCTGATCCATAAGGACTTCGGTAACAACGGCTACGCCAAGCCGGCTACCGGTCTGCAGATGCTGCGCGAGCACATTCTCGGGCCCGAGGTATTTGATCAGGCCTTCGGTGCCTACTCGAAGAACTGGGCCTTCAAGCAGCCGCAGCCGGCTGACTTCTTCCGCTCCATCGAGGAGGCTGCTGGCGAGAACTTGAACTGGTTCTGGAGGGGGTGGTTCTTCACCACCCACTTCACCGATCAGGCGATTGCGTCAGTAACCGCCCAGGATGCCGAGGAATTAGTCGGCTCCGCGGACAACGGTCGCTACTACTATCGAATCAAGGTCGACAACATTGGCGGGCTGGTCATGCCGCTGGAGATCGGCGTCACCTTCGCCGACGGCAGCAAGACTCGCTTCGACCTCCCGGCCGACGTCTGGCGGATGAACGAGATCACGTACACCAAGGGATTCTTCACCAACCAGCAGATCATCGAGGTCGTGGTAGACCCCGACGAGGCATTTGCCGACATCAACCGCGAGAACAACGTGTGGACGACACCAGTAATTGGCTGATGCCCGGGTGGCCCCACCCGCTTGGCCTCGCTCGCCGTCTGCTCGCCGTGTCGGTCCTTGCCCCGGCGCTGCTTGCCCCGGCGCTGCATGCTCCGGCTCTGCTCGCTCCGGCTCTGCTCGCTCCGGCTCTGCATGCTCCGGCTCTGCTCGCTCCGGCTCTGCTTGCCTCTGAGGCAAGCGTGCTGGGTGCGCCACCCCCCCATGACCTGCATCTCGCATACGGAGATCTGGCGATCGAAGGCTCGCTGATAGCCGGCCGCATCCGCTTCTTCAAGGACGATCTCGAGCGCGCCCTCGCGCCACGGGACGGCAACGACACCTTCAGGTTGGAGCCCGGCGCGGAGGCCGACGCCCTGGTCATGCGGTACGTTCGCGAGAACTTGCGGATCCGTGTGGACGGCCAGGAGCTCGAGGCGTCCCTGGTGGGCAGCGGTGAGGACGAGCTGGATCTTGAACCGGTGTGGTGGGTGATCGTGCAATATCAGGCGGCGAGCCCGACCACGGAGCTAGAAGTCCGAAACACGCTGCTGTTCGACGTCTACGACGACCAACGCAATGTTTTCAAGTTCGTTCACTTTCCCGAGGAAAAGCAGCGGACCTTCTACTTTGCTGAAGGCGAGGAGGAGCACATCGTTCGCTTCTGAGTCGTGCTCGACCTGTTCGACGAGATCTTCGCCGGGGGGACTCTCTTCGCAGCAAGCAGAGGGACCCATGGGGGACGATCGACAGAGGGCCTTCGGGGAGCGATGGTAAAAGAGCCGCGGGGGGCGACGGCAAAGGGGGAGACTTTCTTACTAGTGTCTTACTAGTAAATCACTAGTAAGAAGACCGCAGGCGAGCCTGGCCCCCACCAGCTGGCCCTCCATCCGGTCCGACGCTGTCCCAGGCCTCGATACAGTATCGCCTGAGCGGTACGTACGACCGCGGTACTTCCCGGCACGACGGGTCTCGGCTAGCCTCATAGACTGAGCATCTATCGTGGTTCCGAGCATTGATGGCCCGCAACCCCGTGCTATACATTGCGCTGGTCGCGTTGGGAAACATCCGGCACATGCCGACTAGGGAAGAGGATGAGGCCGACAGAGTCCTGCAGACAATGGTCAGGGGCGCAAAAGGCGATGGTGTTGGTAGCCACCACCATAGGCCTCCTGGCGGGCGTGACTCCCGCCTTCGCGCAGGAGGGTCCGCCCAAGACCCGCGCCGAGGCCATCGAGCGCGAACGCGACGAGAAGACCGCACGCCTGTGGCCGGAGTCCCAGTCGCCCATCGTCGAGATCGCCAACAATCTCGTGGAGCGTGGATTGCTTGATGGCATCGACAGCGGCCTGGGCGCGAATGGCCCCCAGGTGGTCCTCGGCGGCATGCGCTCAGGCCAGGGAATGTCGGTCGGCGTCGGCTATCGACGCAGTGACCTCTGGCACGACCGGTTCGGGTTTCGGACCACCGTCCGCGGCACGATCGAAAGCGCCTGGATGGTCGACGCTCAGTTCTATTTTCCCAAGCTATACACCGAGCGCGGCTTCCTCGATATCTACATGAAGTACGAGTTCTCGCCGCAAATGGACTACTACGGGCAGGGCGCCACATCGAGCCTCGACGACCGATCCAGCTACAGTCTCGCAGACTATCGGCTAGAGGCTCGCGGCGGCTGGGAGTTCTTCGATTTCTTCCGAATCGGCGGGTCGGCAGGATTCATCTACGCCGACTCGGGAAAGGGAGAGCGCGCAGGCGTGCCATCGATCGAAGAGGTCTTTGATCCAGCAGATGTGCCTGGCCTGTTCATCGACGGGGACTTCGTGCAGACAGGGCTCTTCGCTGAGATCGATTACCTCGATACGCCGGCCGGCCCGCGTGAAGGGGGCCGATACAGGATCGAGTGGCGGCATTACTGGGACCTGAGTGAGGCCGACGAGTTCAATTTCCGCAGGATCGACGTTTCTCTCGAGCAGTATCTGCCCTATTGGAACAAGTCGCGCGTTTGGGCTATCCGTTTGTGGGGTGTGTATACCTTCACTGCCGAGAATCAGCAGGTACCCTTTTATCTCCAACCGACGCTCGGCGGCAACGACGATCTCCGTGGCTACCAGCGCTACCGCCTCTACGCCGACAACTCGTTCATCGCCACCATCGAGCACCGGTGGCACTCATTCGCAGGCATGGACGTCGCGGCCTTCTTCGACGCCGGAAAGGTTGCGGAGCATGCCGATCTGCTCTACCGCACCAACCTCCGGATGAACGTGGGACTGGGGTTTCGCTTCCGTGTCAAGAACGCCGTCATCATGAGGATTGACCAGGCCTACGGCAAAGAGGGCTACCGTTTCATGTGGACCTTCAGCGATATCTTCTGATGGGGAATCCATGAAACTCGCGACGACAAGGCACGGGACTATGGGCGCTAGAGCCGGGAGACCGGCGGACTTCGCGGCAACTGGGACATGGCGGCGGTGCATCGTCGTCGCTGTGGTCTGTTCAGCCATGTGCCTGTTGTGGACCCAACCGGCAACAGCTCAAAAGTTCTTCCCAGACGATCCGATGTGGAAAGAACCGCCGCCTCGCGACACCGTCGACCCTCAGCGTCGCACGCTGAGCGCCCTTCTCGAGTACTTCACCAATCAGTTCAGAGAGCCGGGCGAGAGGCACCCGGAGCCCGGCATCATCCTCGCGGAGAACGCCAACACCCTGGGCGAGGTACCGGACAGCCCCTGGTTCACCAATCGCCACGGCCGTCATCGGATGACCGAGGAGGAGTTGATGGCGGGGCCGGGCAATCAGAACCCGCCGGCGACCGACGTTCCCTGGCAGGTGTTGACCGTCAAGCAGCACGGAGGCCGCCCGGGCATTCTGATGGTCGATTCGACGAACACGCTCTACCTTCTGCGTTTCGACCCGCGCGGCTACCCGGAGCTCGCTACCGGCGCCGAGCTTGTCAGCTCGAAGTTCTACTACGCGGCCGGCTACAACGTGACCGAAAACTACATCGTCAAGTTCGGCCGCGATCAGCTCGAGATAGCCCCTGGGGCGGAGAGCATCACCACCCAGGGCGACCTCCGCGACCTGATCCCTGAGGATATCGACAGGTTTCTCGCCTTCGTCGAACCGCCATCAACCCTCGGCTACCGCGCTGTGGCAACCCGTGTCCCATACACGGAAATCCTCGGTTCCTATCAGTTTTACATGACGCGTAACGACGACCCGAATGACATCGTCCCGCACGAGCATCGTCGCGATCTGCGCGGCATCTGGGTGCTCCATGCATGGCTCGGATTCGACGATTTCAATCCCACCAACACGATGGACGGTTTGGCCCAAGAGGGCGACACCCGATATATCAGGCACTTCCTGATCGACTTCTTCAGGACGCTCGGGAGCTCGGAGTTCGGACCCAAGTCGCCGCGTGAGGGAAACGAGTACCGCTACGACCTGAAGGTGGCTCTGAAGAACGCCGCCGGGATGGGAGTCTGGACCCCCGATTGGATGCGCGCATCCTACCCGGGTCTGCCGGCCGTGGGCACATTCGAGTCTGAGAAGTTCGACCCGGAGAAATGGGTGCCAGATACGCACTGGGTCACATGGGAGAACCGACTACCCGACGATACCTACTGGGGGGCGAAGCT
This sequence comes from uncultured bacterium, assembly GCA_937922775.1. GTDB lineage: Bacteria > Acidobacteriota > UBA890 > UBA890 > UBA890 > CALAKE01. The sequence continues at coordinate 10,911 of CALAKE010000369.1, forward strand.
GGTCATGAGCTTCACCGACGATGACATTCGCGCCATCGTCGGCACTGGCGGCTACAGCAACCCCGACGCCCTCGAGTGGATCGCCAACTCGATTATCGAGCGGCGCGACAAGATCGGCCGGGCGTTCCTGCCCAAGGTCCTTCCCCTCGACAACTTCAGGGTCGAGGGCGACCAGCTTCTTTTCCACGATCTGATGGTCAACTACGGGTTTGCCGAGCCCCGGGAGCTCGACGCCGTTTGGTATGAGCTCGACAACGACACGGGAGAGCTGACGTTGGCCTCCGGCGACTATGACGAGGTCGTGGGGCATGCCGCCAGCCTTCCGAGTGAATTCATAAGCGCCGCTGCTGGATCATATTTCGCGGTCGGGATCCGCAGTGAAACCAGCAGCATGAACGTGCTTGTCTTCATTCGCAAGCATCAGGACGGCTTCGACGTCGTCGGCATCGAGCGCAACTGGCCGGGCAAGATGCCCGTCGAATCGGTCGAGGAGGTGGATCAACCCGACTTCAGCCGATTCGAGTCGCTGGATCTGCGTAAGCAGGAGCTGCTCGATGGCCCGGCTCGCGCTTACAACGAGATCACAGGGCGCAGTCTCAGCACGCAGCAGTGGTTCGACCGGTTGAGCTTGTCGGAGCGCACGACCTTCGACGCGGTGACACACGCCCTGGAGATGAGCGAGCTGACCGATGCGGAGGGCAACCCCTTGGGAACGGCGTTCGATCTGGTTGTCAGCATCGAGCGTATCGCGGGCCAGTACGCGGGGCGCGGTGGGGACCAGCAATTCCGGCTGTACGTGGACGTGAGGCCGGATACACAGGATATCCTCGAGCGCGCCACTCAGTTCTTCAAGGACCACGAGAACACCGTGTATCACGTCGGCTATCCGACGTCCTACCGGCAGGAAGGGAAAGTCCCGAACATCCAGTTTTCGTTGTCCGAGGACGGCCGGCGTGCCGATATCGACGTCGACTACCGCTCGAGCAAGTCGCCTCAAGCGCTGTTCAATGGCCACCTGACATCGGCCAACTCTGATGTTCGCGCCGGCGACAACCACGATAGGCACAACCTGCGCTGGGATGGCCTGGCCAACTGGTGGCAGGGATTTCTGGGGAGTATCGGGGACCGCAAGGAAGCGGCGACTGATCTTATGGCTCGGAAGGTGAAAGAATTCCCCACGCCCACTCCCCCCGACCGTCCCGTCGGCGCCGCACCCGAGGAACTGTGGGACGCGGCCCAGGAGTTCTTTACCGACTGGCTGGTGCGTCGCGAGGTCGACGAGGCGATGCACTTCTTCTCCAGCCGTGTGATCGCCTGTATCAACCTCGATGACGACAGCCAGGAGGAGATTCTCGACCTCGACACGGCCGTCGTCGAGATGCGGAGCATCATGGAGTACGCTCTCGATCGCCTCGGGGATCGCGACACGATGACCGAGGCGATCGACGAGGTTCTGCCGTGGACGGAGGATCAGGCGGATCGTCTCCTCAGCCACCCATTCGAGACGGACTTCACGATCATCCAGGTCCGCAACCAGGTGGCGGCCGACTTCATGTGCAGCACCAAACGGGGAGCCGATCCGCCGCCGATGCCGGACGGGCCCGACGGGCTCGGCACGTACTACGGAGTGATCATCCGGTTCAAAGCACGTGCCGACCAGGGTGGCGCCATTGGGTTCCTGTGGGACCGGCAAGAGGGCGACTGGAAGATCGTCTCCTACGACCTCGTCCGCCAGTAGAGCGAGCTAATCGGCGCGCAGCGCCACCATCGGATCCACCCTGCTCGCCCGGCGGGCCGGAATCAGGCCGGATACCAGCGTAGTGGTGAAGACCACTCCTGCCGTGGCCAGGAAGACCCTGGGATCTGTGGCCGCCACTTCGTAGAGTTGGCTGCTCAGGATCCGTGCCGCGAAGACGGTCGCGATCGTTCCGGCCGCCAGGCCGATTCCCATCCCCAGTAACCCCTGCCACAGAACCAATCGCACCACCTGGCCCGACTCAGCCCCGAGGGATACGCGGATGCCGATCTCGCGATGCCGCTGAACGACATCGTAGGCAACCACACCCCAGATGCCAGTGGCGGCGAGCAGGAGTGCCATGGCTCCAAAGCCCGCAAGGAGAGACATCACGAGCC
>CALAKE010000370.1 GCA_937922775.1 uncultured bacterium
GGCTACAGGATGATGCGACAGCACGACGACCAGTCGGCTGCCGGCGCTTTCCATCTGGGCTTTCAGCCTCGCTAGCAGGCCATCCACCGACTGGGTACGACACCGTGAGTCGTCACCGATCGGTTTGGGCCCGGTCCTCAACCACCACTGCGTGTCGATGGCGATGAGCCGAACAGAGCCAGCGACGTCGACCGCCTCTGGCCCCGGACAACCGCCGGCGGGTAGGAGGGCCACGTCGATGTCACGATCGGAAGCCGCTCGAGCGAGCAAATCGTCCTGACGGCGGATTCGCTCCCAGCCGTCGTCGCGATTGCCGGCCCAATCGTGGTTGCCGGGGATGAAAACGCCGCGCACGGGCGCCGCATCCCCAGAGGTGCGTTCGCCGAGCACGTCGACCTGGGCCAGAAGCCGCCGCACATATTCGTCATAGCCGCTCGAACCTACCCCTGGCACCCCGTTCTCGTAGACGTTGTCACCCAGAAAGGCCACGGCGACCTCGCCGGATTCAGAGCCTCGCCTCGCTGCCTCGATGTCGGCCGCCAGGGAGACCAGTACGGGATCAACGGGCTTTTTCGGCTTACCGGCATCCCCGAGGAGGAACACGATGGCGTCCATGCTGCCGGACTGCTCGATGGCAGCCGAGGCTGAGGCCGACCTAGGAGCCCCTGCCACGACATTGCTCCCCCCCGACGAGGCCGAGGAACCGGCGACAATCCGCGTGACGCCGCCGGTCGGAGCGGGACTACCGACTGCGGAGCCGGCCAGCAGTGTGGCAACCGCGACCAGAGCGACGAGAATCCGGCGCCCATCACTCATAACTTCACCCCGAGGAGGTCAGCGTACTTGCGGCGAATGTGCTCGACCCAGGGCCCGGCGGTGAGCTGGCCGGCGCCGGCTCGTAGCAGGAGCTCGTTGGCGGTGAGCTTGCGTCCGTGCCTGTGGATCCTCTCGCGCAGCCAGGTCAACAAATCGCCGAACTGACCCCGGGAGATCTGATCCTCGAGGTCTCGCAGCTCCTCCTTGGCCCGCTCGAACAGCTGAACGGACAGTAGGTTGCCGAGTGCGTAGGTAGGGAAGTAGCCGAACGCCGCCAGAGACCAGTGGATATCTTGCAGCACGCCTTGCGCGTCATCGGGCGGAACCTGCCCCAGATACTCCTCCGACTTCGCGTTCCACGCTTCCGGCAGATCGGCCACATCGAGTCGACCTTCCAGCATGGCGATCTCGAGATCGAACCGCAGCATGATGTGGAGATTGTAGGTCACCTCATCCGATTCCACCCGAATCAGCGTCCGCTCTACTTTGTTGATGGCGCTGTAGAAGCGCTCCTGATTCACATCACCGAGCTGGTCCGGGAAACGCGCCTGAAGCGGCCCGTAGTAGTGGGTCCAAAACTCACGGCTTCGCCCCACCAGGATTTCCCACAGCCGGGATTGGGACTCGTGAACGCCGAGCGATGCTCCGTCGGCGAGGGGGGTCCGCTCGAGATCTGCAGAGATGCCTTGCTCGTAGAGAGCGTGCCCACACTCATGCAGGGAGCCGAACAGACCGGCGGGCAAGAAGTCCCCGTGAACGCGCGTCGTGACGCGCACGTCGTTGATCGAGAACGTGGTCGTGAAGGGGTGGGCCGAACGATCCTGCCGCCCGCGCTCGAAGTCGAATCCGAAGTCCCTCATGATGTCGACGCCAAAATCCCATTGCGACTGAACATCGTAGTTGAGGGACAGAAAGGGATGCTGGTCACGATCGGCTTCGGTGATAGCCTCCGCCAGCGGCACCAGGTCGGACTTCAGCCGACGGAACAGCGATTCTACTTCCGACTTCGTCATGCCCGGCTCGTATTCATCCAGCAAGGCATCGTAAACGTGCTCTTCGTAGCCCAGGTTCTGGGCTTTCTGCACTGAAAGCGCGAGGAGCCTCTCGAGATGTGGTCGAAAGAGACTGAAATCAGCGTTGTCCCGGGCCTCCTGCCAAGCCTGCTGTGCCATCGAGCTGGCGCGTGCCAACTCCGCCACCAGGTCGCTGGGGAGCTTCGTCGCCTTGTCTAGGTCCCTTTGCGTGACCCGCACGAGACTTGCCGCGTCCGAGTCGTACTCCATGCCCTCGGTTTCCCGCTCAGCGGCGGCCAGCAGCGCCGCCGTCTCTTCGGCGACAAAGAGCTCGTGGGCCAACCTGCCGAGAGTACCGAGCTGGGCGGCACGTGCCTCGATGGCACCGCGGGGCATGTAGGTCTCTTGGTCCCAGCCAAGGACGGCGGCAGCGGCGCGCAAATCGACGATCGGAGCGAGGTGGTCTCGGAGCTCCTGGAGGGCAACTCGCATGGCTAGAGATCCACGAAATCGAGAAAATGAAGAGCCGCGATGACCAGAGAGTGGTCGATCTTGCCCTCTCGAACCAGTTCGGGAACTCGCTCGAGTGGCTCGAGGCGTACGGCGATTTCCTCCATGGTGTCGAGGACAGGCTCACAGGTGCGCTCTGCGTTTATCACCAGCAAGGTCGTACAGATGTTGTTCAAGATCGCCGGGTTCGGCGTCACGGTGCCAATCACTTCGACACGCTCTCCGGTATAGCCAGTCTCCTCGGCCAGCTCTCGCAGGCCCGCTGCCACTCGATCCTCGCCGTCATCAACCGACCCTCCCGGAATCTCCAGGGTCACGGCCCCGATCCCGTGGCGGTACTGCTCGATCAGCACGATCTGCTCGTCCGCGGTGAGCGCAATGACGTTCACCCAGTCGGGCGCATCGATGTAGACGAATTCGCCCACCTTGCCGGGCTCTGTAGGGGAAGCAGCGCGAATCTTGCGGAGGGTGAAGATTCCGGCTTCGACCAGCAGCTCGACATCATGGGGGTTCCAGTCACCAACCAGGGCACCGTCTGCAGGTACTGAAGGATCCTGATCGTGGTTGCTCATTCTGGCTCGGGTCTCGAGATAGCCATGCCTGTACCCTGGACAACCCATGCACCGCGGATGACCGTCTTCAATGTGAGACTACTACTCGCCGTGCGCGGTTGCCGCGCCGGCCCTTGCCGACAGGGCCGCGGGGCGACTCGTCAGCGCCGGCCATCCGCATGTTATTCTGCGCCCACAATACCCGACACCGGGCGGTCCCCAACATCCCCCGCGACGGCTCGCTAGCGTCGCAATCCACACAGACAGCCCGACGATGCCATATCGCCTGTTGGCCGACCTGGTCGTACTCTTGCACGCGGCATTCGTGCTCTTCGTCATCCTTGGCGGGTTTCTGGTGTTGCGCCGGCCTCACGTGGCCTGGGTCCATCTGCCAGCCGCAGCGTGGGGAGCCTTCATCGAGATGGCGGGTTGGGT
>CALAKE010000371.1 GCA_937922775.1 uncultured bacterium
CCGTCCTTTACCTCGATGTAGGCACCGACCTGCTGTCCGGCCATGAATCTCCCGTTGGGTATGGGGTAGGCGTATATCGAGGAGTCGGTCGTTACGAGCATGAGGTCGCTGGTCCGCCAGCCGTCCTCGACCTCGGGAATCTCCACTTCGAGGCGTGTTGCCCCGATCTCCCCGGCGATCTCGTCGAGAAGTGCCACATGAACATCGTACGAACCCGGGTCGAGAATCCAGCCGTTGCGATACACAACCAAGCCGGCCCCTGGTTCATCATCGCCGTGGCTGGCCAACTCCTGCTCTCTGGCGCGTGCGGACAGGTCGTCGTCGGCTCTTTCGATCAGTTTACCGTCCTCGTCGGTTACCGTGATATGGACACGAAGCGATGCCCCCAGCGTCCCGTCGGCGCGGACTCCCGTGTTGACCTTCCATGCCTCGATGGCGGTGGCCAGCACCAGCGTCCTCTTCACGCCCCAGCCCCAAACCCTGAACGCTTCGGCGTGCACGGGCAGGCCCGTCACGGTTCCCGGCAGAGACAACGCAGCCAACACCAACCGCTGCTGTGCCTCCTCACCCCCGAGGTCCACGTAGCCCTTGCGGGCACGCACATCCGCTTCAGGTCGGCGCACCTCCACGCGGATCTCGTGGTATTCGCCGTCGCCCTCAGGGGGAGGTGCGGCGTAGGTCACCAGATAGAAACGACCTGTGTCGGCCTCGATCGTGTTCACAGCCTCAGCAAGATCGGTGGCGCCGATAATCGCCTGCCCTCCCGTTTCCGCTGCGGTGTCGATCAAACCGTCGCGCAAGCCGGTGATCGCAGCCTGCATCTCAGTTGAGCCGAATTGGGAGGAACCCGACCGGCCCTGCTGAAAATCGGTTTCCGAGATGGTCTGAATGCCAGCGTCGACAGCCACCCCGCGCACTTGACTGATCGGCGTCGGATCAATGGCATAGATGCTGACGCTGGAGCCGTTGGCAGCGTGTTGCAGTTCCTCCATCAGCTCCATGGCGCGTGGATCAGGATTGCCGAGGGTCATGCTGGAACGATCTTCGTAACTGGCGAGGATGGTGAAAGGCCCTCCCTGGGTCGTCTTGACGCCCGTGGTTACCCAGACCAATGCGGTGCGTCCCCCACGCGCAGCCAACGCGTCGCAGAAACTGGTGAGGATCTCGAGTGTGTAGAGACTGCGGGCCAGCTCCTGTTGCTCCTGCACCTGGGCCTCGACCATCGCCTCCGACATGGGTTCGGTCCCCAGCTCGGTCGCCCCAACCCCTCCTTCACCGGGAATGCCCTGGTTCAAGTCCTGCAGGGCGGTCATGTTGTTGTAGAAATCTACAATTCGGCGCTGCAACGAGTGATCGAGGAGAGGTTCCTCCTCTAGCTTGCGGACGGCCTCCCTCATCCGTTGCATGTCCATCGTCAGCGGTGAGAGCTCCTCGATCCGCCCGACGCCGCTGATCATGTAGGCGGCGTGCGGGACCCTGAGATTCTCCGTCTGCTCCAGAAGTGAAGACCAGGCAGCAGTGAAACGATCCTTGGTGATCTCGCTCATGCCGGGCCCATCGATGATGTAGACGACGGCGCCCAGGTCCGTTGCGGCAAGGGTGTTGTCGGCGCCGGGCGGAGGGTCGCCCCCGGGCGCAGGCGCGGCGGGGGCCTCGGTCGTGCGGGTGGGGTCGGCAGCCGCAGGAGCGGCCTGCACCGCCGGTTGTCCGAGGCGGAGAACAGTGCCCTCACTCAGATCAACGAGCTGGACCGAAAGGATTTCCTGCGCCTCGTCGTCCTCGTAGACAGTGAAATCCTCGAGCGCCAGGTCGCGGAGGAAGTTGCCTTCGCTATCGGTGACGATGACATCAACACGGACCTGTGCGACGGTGGCCTGGAACACTGGCCGCTGCTGAGCGGAAGCAGCGGTGATCGACAAAAAGAGGATGAGAGCAAGCGCAAAGCGCCAGAAACGGCAGGCCACGGCGAGACTCCTTACATACACACAGACTTCAACAGCCGTTGCGGCACTGAACCGCACTGGGGACCCCGCCGCCGCACAGGGACGGGTACGGATACGGACATGTTGACAAGCCCGTCGGCCCGGCTCAAGTGGCCACACCACAGAATTCGGAGAACACTGGCGGTGAAGATAGGGGGGGATCCGGCAAGGGGAATACGTTAGCCTGGTCTTCTCGCCTGCCTCCTGGCGGCGGGGACGGGGGCCGTCCAACCTGGATACCAGAGAATGACCGAGGAATATGGAATCAGAACATTTCACGGCCCCCGTATGTGGATGGGCGCCGCGTTCGCGTTGCTACTGATCCTGGTGCTCTGCTGGGGGCTGATCGTGGCGACGCAAGTATTCCTCAGGAGCCTCGACATCCTGGCCATGACTTCTCCCGAGACCGCCATTCTTCGCGCCGGCCTGGCGCTGCGTGTCCTCGGTGCCATCATGGGGGGGCTTGCCCTCGCCACTGCTGCTTACACGGCCCGCATGTCGAAGCTTGTCATATTGAATCGCCAGGTACCCCCACCCGGTGCCTGGGTGCTCGGCAAGCCGACGGTGGTCTTCGGTGATCGCGCCGCCATGTTGGGGTATGTCGGCTACGGGCTGGCCGCGCTCCTCTCTGTTGTCGGAGTGGTGGTAGTTGGGCTGCTGTGGCACTACGTCAGCCTGATGACCTCTGGGGTCGTGCCTGTCTAGACGTGATACATCATCGGACCCCAGGGAAGATCGAAGATCACCACCCACCAGACGAACCAAAGGGTAAACGCCAGCGCGATGGTTGTCAGTATGGCGACACCGAAAGAAACGATCCACCGGCCGAACAGATCGGCCGAGCTGGGATCATGCAGGGCGGCACTGCGCCGTCGCACCGTGACGGTGGACCGGTCGC
>CALAKE010000372.1 GCA_937922775.1 uncultured bacterium
CGCCCGAAACTCGCTCGAGAATCCCAAAGCGACCCTGAGAGTCGAGCTCCAAGATCCCGTGGCCGACCACGATCTGGATTTGGTCGTGAAAGAAGTGTCCCCGCGGCACATCTACTAGCCGCGGTCGCGGTGCGTCATCAACCGCCCCCAGCAACTCTAGGACCCGGTATGACACCTCGGCGAAGAGCTGACGCGACACCTCGACGTCCGGATAAAACGCGTGGTTCTGGTAGACCTCCATAAAACCCCACTCGACAACATCGCGAATATACGGGGCAGCCCAGGAATCATCGATATCGGTCATGATGACTCCGCGGCGTGGGCTCTCGACGAAATCCTCGAGCCCGGGGAGGCGGATGGCGATGAGTGAGGCGAGGTCACCGCGCTGCAGCACCTCCTTTTCTTCGAGCCTGCGGTAGGGTTCGGGCAACGAGGTTGTCTCGTAGAGGCGGCGCGCCTCAGCGACTAAGCTCCGCACTTCCGGATCATTCGGGGCAACCTCCATCAAGCGCTGGTAGATATCGTAAGCGTCGGCGTGCGCTCCCGATCGCTGCAACGCCAGACCGAGAGGCTCGAGGACCTGCTGCAAGTCCCCAACGCGGTTCCGCGCGTCACGCAGGACACGTACTGCCTCTTCATCGTCGCCTGCCTGACTACAAAGATCGGCTAGCCGCAGATACGCCCTGAGGAGGTCGGGGCCCAGCCGGATGGCCTCTCGATAGGCGGCGATCGCGCCCTCGGGGTCACCCGAAACCTCCAGCGTCTCTCCGCTCACGAGCGAGGCCTGCGCCATGGCTAGCTCGACGGACCGCAATCGGACGGACGCTTCCGCCAGAGTCGGGTCGGCACGCAGCGCCTGTTCGTAACGTTGTGTCGCAGCAACCTCTGTCCCACTCGCCTCCGCAACGAAGCCCAATCCGTAGAGAGCGGCGGCGTAATCCGGTCGTTCCTCCAAGGCTCGTTGAAAGTACGCCCCAGCGGCGCTCTGGGCGCCCCGGGCAAGCTCGACAAAGCCATGGAGAGTCTGAGCCGGAGCGGTTCCGGATTCCTCTGGGGTCAAGGTTGCGAGTGCTTGCTCAGCGACGACCACGTTTCCCTGACGCAAAGACTCCCACGCATCTGCCACGGGTCCTCGCAGGTCGGAGGGCACTGCCGGTACATCGGCCAAACCCGCCTCGAATCGCATCGTTTCGGCGGCAGTAGTGGGGCCCGCTTCGGTCCCGGCCGTTGTTACACACCCCGCAACGATCAATGCGGCCGCGGCCAAGAAGCCCAGCACGAGCCCCCTAGGGACACGCGAGGAATCCCAACGGAATCTGCGGCTTGCTCGTGCGAGAGAACCGACCGTCTGTCTCATCGAATCATCCATTCTGCCTGCGGCCGGAGCGGCTCTCGTCCTCGTTGAGGTTTCGATTCCTCGGCTGATCCGCGGCCCCACGCTCTGAATCGTCCCATCATCGTACCAGCGAAAGGGCTTCCGTCCGAGTCATCACGATTCTGATCGACCGCCCATGTGGTGATGGACAAGCAGAATAGCTCACCGACCCCCTCCACCGGGGGCGCAACGGTAAGACTCGAGGCGTGCGCTCACAAAAGACAACACCCTCGCCTCCACCGCCTCGCGATCGGTTTCCTCGACAGAGCTTCTCTCGAACCACTCGGCGGGTGTCTGCTTGCGGAACCAAGTCATCTGGCGTTTAGCGTATTGCCGCGTCGAGTTGACGATCGAGTTGCGCGCTTCGCCGAGACTCATCTCTCCGGCAAGATGCGCCGTCAGCTCACGGTAGCCAATGGCTCGGAGCGCCGCCGCTTCACGTGGCACCCCTCCCTCGAGCAATGCCCTCACCTCGCTCACCCATCCGGCATCGATCATCGCATCGACTCGAGCGGCGATTCTACCTCTGAGGATCTCCCGCGGCCAAGATAGCCCTACCCATATCGTCTCGTATCCAGGCTCCGTCCAGCCCTCACGAGCCAGCATCGAGCTGATCGGTTCGCCACAGCGTAAGGTGACTTCCAGACCCCGCAGGATTCGTTGCCGGTCGGCGGCGCCCACTTGTGTCGCCCACGCAGCGTCCAACGCAAGCAGCATCTTGTACAAATGAGCCAACCCTCTCCGCGTCTCGACCGCCTCCAGCGCACGCCGCCAGTTGCGATCCTGAGCCGGCAACGGTGCTAGTCCGGTGAGAAGAGCACGGAGGTAGAAGCCGCTACCACCGACGAGGACTGGCAGATGACCACGGTCGAGAATGCCCTTGACCGCAGAGGAGGCGGCACGCGCATACTCCCCTGCCGAGGTGCTCTCGTGCGGAGCAAAGAGGTCCAGACAATGATGTGGCACTCTCCCGAGAGTCTGTGAGTCAACCTTGGCTGTACCGATGTCGAGGCCACGATAGAGCTGCATGGCATCAGCCGAGACGATCTCTCCAGAAAACGCCTCGGCCACGGCCACGGCCAGATCCGACTTTCCAGCGGCAGTCGGTCCGACGATGACAACGAGGGGGAGAGAGTGACGACTCAATGTCTCAGCACAACGTGTTGAGAGTGCGACGATTGTCTATCCTGAAAAGGCTTGCCACGCGGCCCACGCCGCCAGGGCGAGAGCCACCCAGCGAGCTCCGGCACGTTGACGATGACTCCAGGCACCTTTCCCATTCAGATGCATCAGATCCTGGCCTACTCAGGGGCGACCGGGGGGACCGCGTGTTCCGCTCGACGAACCACCCCCTTGCCGCGCCTCGACGGCCTCCATGGGCAGCGACAGACCCTCGGCGCCGGCTTTGCGCAAGGCGTCGATGACACTGACGATGAGGCCGTAGGAGACGTCCCTGTCGGCCCTGACCGTGATCTTGGCTCTCTCTGTGGCGGGCAACGCCGCGACTTCGCTCTCGAGTTGTTCGACGGTCACGACTTGCCCCTGGAACCGAACCGTCCCGTCTTCGGTGACCGACACCTCGATCGGGCTGGTCTCCTCGGCCGTCGCTGTTGACGACTCAGGCAACTCGAGCTGCATGCCGGCCTGCTCGAGGAAGGTCGTGGTGACCGCGAAGAAGATGATGAGCTGGAAGGCGACGTCCATCAGCGGGGAGATATCGAGACTCACCCGACGCTTGGTCTTCCTTTCCCCTCCGAACATCTTTCTACTCCTGTCTCAGACGGCGCAGACTGCCCGTGAACAAGATCGTATCTCGACTCACTGCGCCCCCTCTGATTCGACGGCCACGTCAGCGGAACTCTCCGCCCGCGCAGCTTTCTGCTGACCGACGATCGACTTCACGAACTCCAGCGCGAGACGCTCCATTTCCAACACCATCGCCTCGGCCTTGCCGGCGAAGTAGTTGTAGAAAGCAAGCGCGGGGATCGCGATCGCCAGACCTGTGGCAGTGGTAATCAGAGCCTCGCTGATACCGTCCGCTAGCGCCGTAGCCTGACCAACGCCCTGAGAAGCCACCACCTGAAAGACCCCGATCATGCCGGTGACGGTACCCAACAGACCCAGGAGGGGCGAGATGCTGACAACGGTCCCCAGCACTCCCAGGTACTTCTCCAGCCTTGGGACCTCTTGCCGACCCTGATCGCCGACCACAACCCGTATGGCCTCCACCCCCTCTGATCGGCTGCCGAGAGCCGCCAGGACGATGTTGTTCAGAGGTCCAGGCCGCTTCTCACAGAACTCCTCGGCTTGGACAAGGAGGCCGCCCTCCACCAGGGTGTGCAAATGCTCGACCTCATCAGGCGGAAGCGTCTTCTGCTCCCTCAGATTAACTAGACGTTCGACGATAATGGCCAGCGCCAGTACGGAACACCCCATCAGGGGGATCATGACGGGCCCGCCGGCGCGTAAGAATTCGATCATGGGTTCTCACTCGAAGTTCCGGGCTGTGGGGTAGCCGCAACTGATTCTAGTCCTGTTGCCCGGAGGGAAAGGTCACCTGAGATGGATCCAGGTTGTATAGGAATCCTAAACGTC
>CALAKE010000373.1 GCA_937922775.1 uncultured bacterium
GTGGAAGTCGCGGCAGAGGAGGGATCTCGCGAGACCTTCCCGGTGGTCATCAAGGTTCCTGATCCGCCGTCCGTGCGTACTTTTGTCAATGTGCAGGAGCAGCCGCCGGCGGGCGATCCGGAGATTGCGTTGGATCTGGCCCGGCAGTACCGGGCGGTAGGTGAGCTTGATGAGGCGATCGCGGCTGTCGAGCGTGCCGTGAGGGGTCGTCCCGAAGATCGAGCCGCGCTCGAGATGCAAGCCGATCTACTCATCGAGGCCGGGCGCCACCATGATCTCGTGGGCTTACTCACGCCGCGGCTCGCGGAAGATCCGAACAATGTGCAGCTCCTTCTAATGATGGCGGAGGCAAACGCTCTCCTGGCTGAGCACTACGACGCCATCCGCTACTACGAGCGTGCTCGTCTTGCCGGAAAGCAGGACACCCCCGAGATTTTGAACCCGCTCGCCGCCGAGTATTTCGCCGAGGAGAATGTGGAGAAGGCGAGGGAGTTGCTCGAGCTCTCTCTGGAGATGCTCCCCGATCAGCCTGAGATTCGTCGTCTCCTCGATCTCGCGCGACAACAGCAGTGAGTGCCGGATAGGAATTTCACCAGGCAGAGCGTAGGATGTGTGGGTCACGGACGCTGCCGCGCCCGCCGCACCAAGATCGCAGCCCAGCCAACTCAGAGCGCCCGACGGTTGTCGCCTATCGCTTCCCCGAGGGCCACCCTCCCAGGAGGACTCTCTCGATGAATCTCAGACCCCTTGCCACATACTTTCTGATCACTTTGTCCGCGCTGGCGTTTGTCCTGCTATCCCCCGTCGGAGCCCAGGCGAGCGCGCCGCAGGTTGCCGTCGGAGGCCAGGAGGGCCAGAGCGAGGACATGTCGGGCACGCCAGAGGCCCAGATTCTGCGGGAGGTTCTCCAAACGAGCGTCGCTCACGAGGATTTTGCCCGTAAGGCGCGAGTCGACTTCTTTCCCGCCCCGGACGGCAATACGTTCATGTTGCTCGTATTCGAGGTCGACCAGGAAGGCCTCACGTTCGCGCCGGCTCCGCCGCCCCCCGTCCAGGAGACACCCGCGGAGGGAGAGGCCGCGGCGCCTCCCGCCGTGACCGGAGATGTGGCGAGCCTGAAGGCCTACGGTGCGGTTACGACACAAGGCCCTGAAGGTCAGTTGCAGATTGTCCATCAGTTCATGAGCCCGTTCACGATTCCGGACGGCGGCGGCTATGAGTCATTCAGCGACACCCACTCGGTCGGGATGACCATCGTTCCCGGCACGTATTCGTTGACATGGGGGATCATAGAAGCGGGCACGAACCTGGCCAACGTGACGACTGAGGTCATCGAGGTCCCGGACTACACCACCGGCGAGCTGAAGATGACGAGCGTCTTCGTGAGCGCCGCGAGTGAGCCGCAGAGCGATCCCTACCGCCCTAGCAACGTCTACTCCGGGGTCCGAATGGGGAATATTGTCTTTTTCGATGACGTTGATCGCTTGGTCCCACGCGATTCCATGATCGAGGTCATTTACGTGATCATGGGAACGCAGCAAGATCCCACCACGTTGAAGCCGAAGCTCGAGATCGACTATCGGATTCTCCTGGACGACCCCGAGGCTGAGGAGGAGCTGAGCGTCGCACGATTCCCGACGCAGACGCTGGAGACTTTCTCCGTTGGGCAGCCCATGCCCCTCTCGCAGATCCAGAACCTGGAGGCGGGGAAGAGCTACATCCTCGAGATCCAGGCGAAGGACATGGTGACAGAGCAGCAGCTCCTGAAGAGGATTCCGTTCAGCCTCCTCCCCGAAGAGGAGGGATAGGCTTTCCCCTCGTCATATCGCCGTGCCAAGCCCGGCCGGCGGCCGGGCTTGCGAGCGGGCTAGTAGTCCCAGTCGAATAGCACGACCTCTTCGCCGCGCTCGGCGATGAGCTCCTCGATGTGGCGGACCAGCCGTTCACGGCGGATCATGAGCGAACGCAGAGCGGAGTCATCGATAAGCTCACCGATCTGGTCGCTGACCTGCTGCTCGTCGAGGGCCTGCAATCGCTCCCAGAAGACCCGCTCCACGTGAGTCACTTCCTCGGGGCTGCGCAGGTCACCTGTATCCTGAAACGCCCGCGTGTGATCGATGAGCCAGAACTTCCAGTCGGCATCGATCAGCATATTGCCGAGGTTTCGGTCGGCGTTGAAGATCAGGTTGTCGAAGACGTACATCAGCCGGTTTTGCAGGAACCATGCACGCGGAAGCGGAGATTGCAGCCCCTCCTCCCGGCGTGATCTCTCGGTCATCACGCCCTCGAGCCAGATCTGCAGGCTACCCTCCGAGCGACCTATGGTGCGGGGCACCGCGGGAGGAACATTGTCCATACCGAGCATGCGAGCGAGCCTGTAGGCTGCAACTTCGAACTGGTCCTCGTCCCAAAAAACTGTCCAGAAGCGATCTGAGATCCGCTCACCCTTGATCTCGAGGTCGATGTTACGGAAGACCGCGTGCATGCGGATGCCGTCCTTCTCCAGCAGCACCTTCTGAGGACGAGTGATTCCCTCGGGGATGTCGTCCATGTCTACGACTTCGGCGGTGCTGAGGAAGTCGAGAATCTCGTCGTGCGTCTGCAGCGGTAGCGGCTCGCCATCGGGGCCGAGCCAAACTCTCGGCGGCAGCTCGGGGAGGCTCGACCCGACACTCTGGGCCGGTGCAGGACCGGCCGAGCCCATCAGGACTGCCAGGAAGAGGACGACGGGGATCGAACGCGGAGACGGTCTCACTGGCGTCGGCAATCTCATGCGGCCTCACGGTCCTCGTTGAATGACGTGGCAGGGCGCAAGCGTACGTCCTGCCGGAGCCGGCGGTCAACAGGCCCGAAACGGCGTATCTCGGGGCTTGAATCCAAATATTTGTAGTCGGATTTCAATCATTTGTATTTTTGCTCAGTTGCTCTCTCTCGCCGATCCAACAAGGGCAGCCGTAACCTATTGATATCGTGGCAGTTACAGAAATATGGGCGGATTACTGAAATATGGCATGAGATTT
>CALAKE010000374.1 GCA_937922775.1 uncultured bacterium
GTCGGCGTGAATCAGGGCCTTGGATGATTGGTGAGGTCGCCTTTCTTCAGATAGTTTCTCCAGGAGGGGTAAAGAAACGCCCCGGGGAGAAACCATCATGCAAGCCTATTCCAAACCGATTCTTGGGCTGTCGGCTATCCAGTCGGCAACGTTCGTGGAGCTTTTTCAAGACTACCGAAAGGAGCTTGCTCAGGCCGGGTACAACCCGTGCGTGGCGCGGCTCCATCTTCGCTCGGTCGCGCACTTTGGGGTTTGGCTCGAGCTCGAAGGCGTTGCGCTCGAGTCGATTGATGAACAGACCGTGGCAACGTTCGATCGGCACCGATCGAGCTGCAGGTGCCCGGGCACGTCACGCGATTGCGGCCGACACGTCGTCTCATGCATTCGCGTCTTCCTGAACCATCTGCGCGAGCGGCGGATCGTTAAGACCAATGCACCACCCGAACCCAGTCGCTTGGTTCGCGAGTTTCTCGGTTGGATGAGCACTCAGCGGGGGGTCGTCGACACGACCCTCACATCGTATCGCCGCTACGTGACCCAGCTCGTCGACAGCCTCGGCGATGATCCACAAACCTATACAGCCCACGATCTGCGGGACTTCGTCGCGAAGCGTTACCAACACTACCGACGCAATTCGATCCGGATGGTCTTGGCCGCGGTGCGGATGTTCCTGCGCTACCTGGCCGTGGAGGGCCGGTGCCGTGCGGGGCTCGAGCAAGCCCTGACATCGCCAGCCAACTGGTCACTGCATTCCCTGCCTCGAGGTCTGAGCTCTCAGCAAGTCCAGAGCATCCTGGCGGCGTGCCCATCGACGCCGAGAGGTATCCGCGACCGAGCGATCCTCCTTCTGTTGATCCGTCTCGGGCTGCGCGCCGGGGACGTCGCAGCGCTTTGCTTCTCAGATCTTAGTTTTGAGACAGCCACGATCCGGGTGTCCGGGAAAGGAGGTCGAGAGGTTCGTTTACCGCTTCCGCAGGATGTCGGTGACGCTCTTTTGGCCTATCTAGATACAGGGCGGCCGCGGGTACAAAGTGACCATATCTTCCTCCGCTCCATGGCTCCGTTCAAACCGTTCACTGGCGCTCAGGCCGGACATGCGGTCACTCATGTCGCAAGGGCGGCCTTGAAGCGCGCCGGCGTTCAATCTCCGATTGGCGGAGCCCATGTATTCCGACATACAGCCGCGTGCCAAATGCTGCGTCAGGATGTCGCGCTCGAAGATATCGCGGCCCTCCTGCGCCATCGATCGATCGAGACGACCGCCCTTTACGCCAAGGTGGATCTGCGACTGCTCGCGCAGGTCGCCCAACCCTGGCCGGAGGTGCCGTCATGCTGACCGCGGCCGTTGATTCCTACCTCGCCATTCGTCGGACCCTCGGTTTTCGGCTCCGAGACACCGAGATGATCCTCCGTGACTTCGCTGCGTTCGCCTCCGCGAAGCAAGACACCCACGTTTGTACCCGGACGGTCCTCGAATGGATTCGGACCGCAAAGGGGAGCCCGCTGAGAAGCTGCGTCCGGTTGCGCACGCTCGTCCGCTTCGCGCGCTACCTCCATGCAGAAGACAAACGTCATGAGGTACCGCCAGAAAATGCCTTCGGTCGTCATCGGCCGCACAGAAGGCCGCCCTTTCTCTTCACGCCGGGCGAGGTAGCGGCTCTCGTACGTGCTGCACGGGAGCTGGGGCCCGAAGGTTCTTTGCAACCACACGTCTACAGCACGCTGTTCGGGCTTATCGCTTCAACGGGGCTGCGGATCTCCGAAGCACTCAACCTGCGGATAGAGGACGTGACGCCCGATGGGCTCCTCGTTCGAAACGCCAAGTTTGCAAAGAGCCGGTTACTTCCTCTGCACCCGAGCACGAGGAGCCAGCTCGAGCACTACCTTGAGCGCAGGTTGCAAGAGGCTGGCACCTGTCCGTTCGTCTTCATCTCCGTCAAGGGCGTCCAGCTTCACGCCAATACAGTCCGTGGCGTCTTTCATCGGCTCGTGGACGCCTTGGGTATCGCCCGCGGCACGTTGCGCCCCCGTGTTCACGACTTGAGATTCTACTTCGCCAACCAGGTCCTCACCAATTCACCGACGGACTACCAGGGCATCTCTCGCCACATGGTGGCTCTCACCACCTACCTCGGACACAGCGACGCACGCAATAGTTACTGGTACCTCGAGGCCACACCCGCACTTTTCTCGAAGATCGCGGAGCGTTGCGAGGACTTTGCCAAAGGAGGCAATCCATGACACCACTTGCACCCCTCGTCACCACCTTTTTCCGGAATCATCTCGCTGTTGAGAAGGGCGTTAGCAAGAACACCATTGCCAGCTACAGCTATGCGTTCAAGTTCCTGTGTCGATACGTCAGCGATCGAGTCGGCAAGTCCTGCGCCACACCTGTGCGATGATCAGCCTGCAAGCAACGGGTGACATTCGAAAGGTAGTCATGTGGCTGGGTCACTCGAGCCTGAAGTCGACCGAGATCTACCTCAGGGCAGATCCGACAGAGAAACTCAACACTATCGAAAAGGCGCTGCCGCCGGATCTTCGTCGAGGTACGTTTCCAGTCGAAGACAAGCTCATTGCCTGGCTTTCCGGTCGGAAATTATCTGGAGTGAATCCTTGG
>CALAKE010000375.1 GCA_937922775.1 uncultured bacterium
TATGGCCGCGATGTCCTGCGCATGCTGGCGGACGAGTGCGAGCGGCAGGAGATGAAGCTCTTCTTCTACCATTCGCATCTCGACTGGCGTCATCCGGATTATTTCCCCCGCGGCAAGACGGGGCGGCACTCAGGCCGCCCCGAGAGCGGCGATTTCAACACCTACCTCGACTACATGGATGCGCAGGTGGCGGAGCTGGCCGGCGGTAACTACGGCGAGCTCGCCGGGTTCTGGTTCGACGGCTGGTGGGACCAGCACATCAGCGAACAGGACAAGAGCGACATCAGCACACACGTGGACTGGCGCCTGCAGCAGACCTACGACCTTATCCATCGCCTGCAGCCACAAGCCCTCATCGGCAACAACCACCACGTGATGCCTTTTCCCGGCGAGGGCTTCCAGGCCGTCGAGCGGGACCTCCCCGGACATAACACCGCCGGCTTCAACACCACCGCGGTGAGCGATCTTCCGCTGGAGACCTGCGACACCATGAACGGATCGTGGGGTTACAACGAAGGTGACGATGACTGGAAAAGCCCGCGCGACCTGATCCATTACTTGGTTCGCGCCGCTGGATACGACACCAACCTTCTGCTGAACGTCGGGCCGACTCCCGAGGGCACGTTCCAGCCCGAGGTGATCGAGAGGCTGGCAGAGGTCGGCCGCTGGACGTCAGCCTACGGCGAGACCCTTTACGCCACCCGCGGGGGCCCCATGCCTCCCCAGGAATGGGGTGTCATGACGCAGAAGCCGGGGATGGTGTTTGTGCACATCCTCGATGCCGAGGCGCCGGAGCGAATCGTATTGCCAAGCACATCGCATTTGGCGCCGACCGCAGCTCGCCGCTTCGGTAATAGTGAGCCCGTGGGCTTCGAGCAGCCAGGCGATGTCGAGCTTCTGCTCGAGAGGGCCGGGCGCGATCCCGTCGACACGATCGTCGTTCTCGAGACAGCCTGAGCTCGGCTCCGGCTACACCGACACGGGGGTGATTATGGCGGCTCGTGTCGCGCACTGTGGCACGAACCTGCCGCCGCGGCGGGCTCATCCTGTTTTCCTCGAAGAATCTCTTGACAGAATCATACTGTGCATATACGTTATATACAGTATGTACGACACACCGAACGACCACGAGCCTTTCGGCGCCATGAGCCAGCCAGATAGCCAAAACAGAGCCGCCAGCGGCCAGGCCCGAGCATGAGAATCCTGATCTCGAACGCCTCCCCCGACCCGATCTACGAGCAGATCGTCCAGCAGGTCAGGGCCCAGATCCTCAGCGGCGACCTTTCAGAGGGCGACCTTCTTCCCTCCATCAGGAAGCTGGCCAAAGACCTGCAGATCAGCGTCATCACGACCAAGCGCGCCTACGAGGAGCTCGAGCGTGAGGGCTTCATCAACACGGTCGGCGGAAAGGGAACGTTCGTGGCGGCACAGAATCCCGAGTTTCTGCGGGAGAAGCGGATGAAGGCGGTGGAAGAGAAGCTGGCCGACGCGGTCGACGAGGCGCAGCTGCTGGGCGTCGGCCCGGACCAGCTCATCGAGATGCTCCGCCTCCTCTACGCCGAGGACGAGTGAGATGGGCAGCGCGCGAGTCGAAAAAGAGGTGGCGGTGCCGGCTCAGGGGCGGCGAGAAGCGCTCGAGACCGGTGCTGAGTCGGATGGTGCCCTCGTGATCGACGGCGTCTGTAAAAGCTACGAGGGTTTCGTTCTGAAGGATGTCGGCCTCGAGCTCCCGCGCGGCTACATCATGGGTTTGATCGGCCCCAACGGCGCCGGCAAGACGACGCTCATCAAGCTGATCCTCAATCTGGTCCGCCGCGAGGCCGGCTCGATCCGCGTGCTCGGCCTCGACAACGTGACCCATGAGGCCGAGATCAAGTCTCGCATCGGCTACGTACCCGATGAGCCCCGCTACCACCCGGACATCACTCTCGAAAACCTCAAATCGGCCACGGCCCCCTTCTACCCGAGCTGGAGCGAGGAACGGTTCCAGGCGCTGGCCTCGGAGTTCGAGCTGTCGCTCGGCAAGAAGTTCAAGACGCTCTCGCACGGCACGAAGACCCGCTTTTCCCTGGCCCTGGCCCTTTCACATGGCGCCGAGCTGATCGTTCTGGATGAGCCAACTTCCGGCCTCGACCCGGTCTTTCGGCGCAGGCTGTTGGACGTTCTCGCGGGCATTCTCCAGGACGAGCGATTCTCGATTCTGTATTCCACTCACATCACGTCCGACCTCGAGCGGACCGCTGACTTCGTGACCTTCTTGCGGGATGGCCAGGTGGTCTTCTCGCGTCCCAAGGACGAGGTGATCGGCAGATGGGGAGTCGTCAGGGGAGGCCGTGAGATCCTCGACGCCGAGGCGCGTGCCTTCTTCGAAGGTGTCCGCGAGCGTGAGCACGGATTCGAGGGCCTCACCTCGCGAGTGGAGGCGGCTCGTCAGAGGTTCGGCGATCGCGTTGTGATCGATCGCGCCTCCCTGGACGACATCATGGTTCTGATGGGAAGAGGTGAGCGATGACTCCGGAGCCTAGCCACAGTGCGGAGCGAGTGTGGGGGCTGAATAGGAACGACTGGCTGCTGATACGCCGCGACTGGATTCTGAATCGCGTGTCGATCTCTATGGCGCTCTTCGTCTTCGCCACCTTCCAGGTGCTTTTCGTTCAGGCCCAGCTGGATTTACCGTATGTCTGGGTCTTCCTCACCTGTATGTGGGCGGCGCTCATCACCCTCTCGCCGCTCGCTCGGGAGATGGCGGATCAAGGCGCTGCGTGGTCCTGCACGCTGCCCGCCTCCCGCATCGACCTCGTGAGAGCACGATATTTCGGGGCCTGGCTGCTGGCGGCAGTGGGATATCTGGTCGCGCTCTCGGTGGCGTTGCTCGCCCCTGGCAGCACGGTCGTGCCGTCGTTCGCGATTGACCTCGACACGCTGCTGGTTGGAGCGACCATCGTCAGCGTGATTCTGGTGTTCCTGATGCCGTCGGTGATCCGCTTCGGGGTCAAAGGGGTCTTCGTACTTCTCGTTCCGCTCAACCTACTTCTGCCGGTCGTATTCGTAGTCAGCAAGGCCACGGGAACCCAAGACAGTTTGGAAAACAGCCTGCTTGCCGGGTTGCAGTCGCTGGCCACGGTGATCGCCGGGCTGCGCGACGGGCTGTCGAGGCCCCTCTTCTACATCGCGATCGTTCTGCTGTTGTTCGCCCTCAACTGGGCCAGCTATCGGGTGGCCGTTGCCCTCTTCATGCGGCGGGAGCTCTGAGGCCCGACATGGAAGACGTTCTCGAGGTTCAGGGTTTATGCAAGCGCTACCCCGGGTTCGCGCTCGAGAACGTTTCGTTCTCAGTTCCATACGGCTACGTGATGGGGCTGATCGGGCCCAACGGCGCCGGCAAGACAACCACCCTGAAAACGATTCTCGGCCTCCTGCTGCCGGATCGGGGTGAGATCCGCGCCTTCGGCCTGGATGCTATAGCGCAGGGGAAGAAGGTACGGTCGCGCATCGGGTTCGTCCACGACGATCCACGCTTCTACGATCACCTCACCCTGGAACAGAATGCCGGCCTCGTGGGCAGGTTCTACCGCACCTGGGACTTCCGCCGGTTCCAGGGGCTTTCCGCGAGCTTCGGTCTGCCCGTGGGCAAGCGTTTCGGGGTCCTCTCGCGCGGCAACAAGACCAAGTTCGCACTGGCGCTCGCGCTCGCTCACCAGGCCGAGCTGGTCATCATGGACGAGCCGACGTCGGGGCTGGACCCGGTCTTCCGGAGGGAGCTGCTCGACAACCTCACGGATCTGCTGCAGGACGAGCGCACCTCGATTCTCTTCTCCACTCACATCACTTCCGACCTGGAGCGTATCGCCGACTACATCACGCTCATCCAAGGCGGCCGCGTCGTCTTCTCCGCGTCGAAGGACGAAATCCTCGAAAGCTGGGCCCTGGTCAAAGGTGGGCTCGACCTCCTGGATCGTCTCCCGTCCGGCACGTTCCGCGGCGTCCGCCGCGGGGAGCTCGGTTTCGAGGCCCTCACCGACGATGTGGAGTCGATCAGAGGGCGACTGGGTGACGCCGTCATCATCGACCGCGCGTCGCTGGATGACGTCGTGCTGTACACGAGCGGAGGTGCGGCCGATGCTTAGCCTGATCTGGAAGGACATCGTCGCGGCACGGCGCATTCTGTGGCTCTTGCTACCGTTCGGCATCTTGCAGCTTGCTGTGTTCGCTTCGGTTGGAGCGTTCATCCTCCCCGCCGCACTCTTCTTCTCGGCGCTGCTCGCCTCGGGCTCCATCGTTCTGGAGGAAACCCAGCGAACGGAAACCCTGTGGAACAGCCTGCCCGTGAGCCGCAGCCAGGTCGTATTCACCCGTTATCTCACGGTGCTTCTGGCGATTCTGCTCGGGTTGGGGATTGCCTGGGCAGTCGGCCAGGTCGTCGGCCGGCTCCTGGCGCCGGGCGCCGCGAACCCGGCCCCCTTCACGAGCCCTGTCGCCCTAGCCCCGATCTTCGTGGTGCTGATCTTCACGGCAGCCCTCTACTTGCCCTTCTACTTCCGCTGGGGCGCTGGTCGCGGGGCCGTCATCCTCTCGGCGGTTGGGGTCGGGACGCTCCTGATCATCACGCTGCTGGTCCAGTGGCTGCTCGGCGAGAACGGCTACTCCAGCCCGATGCTCCAGCCTGGCGCCTGGAACACGGCCGACCCGGCAGCGGCGGCGGAGTTCGAGGCCCGACTTCGTACGGTCATTCCGTGGGTGCTGAGGGCCTCGGTGGCCGGCTCCCTCCTGCTGTTCGCCATCTCCTCGGTCGCGTCCTGGGCGCTGTACGAGACCCGAGATTTGTGATCGGCGCCAGCCAGGAAACCTGCTCGTCGTTGAGCGGCTTCACCTGGGAATATTCCGAGCTGATGCAAATCCGCCCTACCAGGGAATACCCAGTTCGGTGAGCTGTTCCTGGGCACTCGTGTCGCCGGCGCGGGCGGCAGTCTGGAGCCACGGAATCCCTGCTTCCTGGTCGTCCAAGGCCCAGTCGTAGAAGTTCGCCAGCGGCTGGCGACCAGAGGCCTCAGAGCACCGAAAACCAAACCTCCGACTGGTACAAATCTAGGGGTGGGGTCAACGACCCAGATCATGAGATTACATCTGGATCCGGTCTAGGGGTCAGGTCAAACCAGCATGGGGGCTGAAGTGCAGCGGCCTCTGGCCACCGTGGTCATCGGCGGGTTGATGACCTCGACCCTGCTGACACTACTTGTCCTGCCAGCAGTCTACGAGTGGTTCGAGGAGAGACGATCGAGACTCTGAGTCCACAACTGAGATGGTGCCAGCGACGATCTCTTATCACGCTTTCGCTGCGTGATAATCTGGCGCCATGACCTGGTCGCCTGAGCTCGAACCGTACATTCGCCTCGGCTCGTTCCTGAGCATATTCGTGGTCATGGCGCTGTGGGAGATGGTTGCCCCCTGTCGCCAGCTCATCACCAAGCGCCGCAGCCGCTGGCTGCACAATGTCGGGCTAGTGGTTGTCGACACCCTGCTGTTGCGAGTCGTCGCACCGGCCGGGGCCGTGGGTGTCGCCTGGTTCGCCGCCGAACGCGGCTGGGGAGCACTGAACCTGATCGAACTGCCCTTCTGGGCCACCGTTCTGCTTTCGGTGGTTGTCCTCGATTTTTTGATCTATCTACAGCATGTGATGTTCCATGCTGTTCCGGCCTTGTGGCGACTGCACATGGTTCATCACGCCGACATCGACTTCGACGTCACTACCGGCATCCGGTTTCATCCGGTGGAGATCTTGCTGTCGATCGTGATCAAGGCGGCGGCGATCGCTGCCCTCGGACCTCCAGCCGTGGCGGTTCTGATCTTCGAAGTTGTTCTGAACGGCACAGCGACCTTCAACCACGCCAACGTCAGCTTGCCAGCCGGGATCGATCGTGTTCTGCGCTGGATCGTCGTCACCCCCGACATGCACCGAGTGCACCACTCGATCGTGATCGGCGAGAGCAATAGCAACTTCGGCTTCAATCTGCCCTGGTGGGACCGTCTGATGGGCACCTATACGGCACAACCTGCCGCCGGCCACCAGGAGATGACGATCGGCCTCACGCACGTGCGCGAGCAACGGCAGAACTTGTTCTGGATGTTAGTCCTACCGTTCCGAGGCGACCCCGGCGACTACCCGCTGGGGCATGAAGACGACTAGCCGGGTTCACATCCATCCCAGCAGAAGGTGCAGAGCTTCTCTTTCGGCAGCCCGATGGCATCGACCAGGTCGTCGAGGCGCTGGTAGCGAAGCGACGTGAGGCCAAGGCGATCACGAATCTTTTCCACCATGGCGGCGTGCTCGTCGGAGTCTGGATCGGCGTACTTGTCGAGATTTTCGGGGTTGTCGCCCTCGATGTCGTGAACGGCCCTTCGACCGGCCAAGTCCAGCTCCGAGCGCGAGCGAGAGAAGTTCAGGAACTTGCAGCCGTGAATCAGCGGCGGGCATGCCGGGCGCATGTGAACTTCCGCGGCGCCATGATCGAAGACTCGCTTGACGATGTCCTGAAGCTGCGTCCCCCGAACAATCGAGTCCTCGCAGAACAGCACCCGGCCGCTGTCCATGATCTCGTTGATCGGGATCAGCTTCATATTGGCAACCAGGTTGCGGACGTTCTGATCCTGCGGCATGAAGCTGCGCGGCCAGGTTGGCGTGTATTTCACGAAGGGTCGACGATACGGCGCATGCGCGTAGTTCGAGTAGCCGATCGCGTGGGCCGTTCCCGAATCGGGAATCCCGGCCACCATGTCGACCTCCACATCATCACGCTCCGCGAGCTTCTCTCCACAACGGTAGCGAACCGCTTCGACGTTCTCGCCTTCGTAGGACGACGCTGGATACCCGTAATAGACCCACATGAACGAGCAGATTTGCATCTTGTCGCCGGGCGGCTTGAGTTGCTCGATCTCATTGTGGGTGGCGAACACGATTTCGCCGGGGCCGAGCTCCCTCTCCGGCTCGTAGCCCAGAGTCGGAAAGGCGCAGGTCTCGAGAGTGATGGCCAGCGAGCCATTCTTGCGGCCGATCGAAAGAGGCGTACGCCCCATCCGGTCGCGGGCGGCGTAGATTCCGCGGTCGGTGAGCAGCATGATCGAGCATGAGCCGTAGATCTTCCGCTGGGCGTGGGCGATGCCCTCCTCGAAAGTCTCCCGCTGATCGATGAGGTGGGCGACTAGCTGGGTCGGGTTCACCTCGCTGCCCGTCATCTCCGAGAAGTGGACGCCGTTCTTCGCCAGGGCCGCTTGGACCAACTCATCGAGGTTGTCGACCTTGCCAACCGTGACGATAGCGTAGGCGCCATGACGCGAGTTGATCAACAATGGCTGGTCTTCGTAGTCGCTGATGACACCAATCCCGATGTTGCCGTGTAGGCGGGGCAGCACATCCTCGAACTTGCTGCGGAACTGTGAGTTGGTGATGTCGTGAATGTGCCGCTTGAAGCCCTGGTCATTCGATACGGCGAGCCCGCCCCGTTGGGTGCCGAGATGCGAGTGATAGTCCGTGCCGTAAAAGAGATCGTCTACACAGTCTTGATTCGATACCACGCCGAACATGCCGCCCACTGTGGAGTCTCCTCTGTCTGGAATCTGCGCTTGAGATTCGGTCCCCTGCGCCCCTAATGCCCCCGTAGCCCTCTCGAGACCTGCGTCGCCCGCTGCTCAGACGGCTTCACATGAACCAGAAGCTATCGCTCGCCGTTCCACCCATCTCCCCATGGCAAGCGGCCGCAACGGGAAAGAACTATTGAGCCAGAAAACTGTCGGGATTTCGAGCCGTGCGTCGACTTAATTGAAGGAAAGTGCACAGATCGAGTGAATCTTCGACGGCCGACATCCCAATAGTGCGAACAAGAGTCGACGGCCGCCCCGCGGCAGCCTCGTATCAGCGGCTGCCACCGTGGACCGGAACCTGATCGAGCACCCACAACTGCGAGTCGGTCGTCTTCACGGTCACGTAGATCCAGCGGTTGTCGCGTGAGACAGAGAAGTACTCGGACATCTCGTCGGGCCCCGACGAATACACCTCGCTCACCTCGTCTGAGCGCCGGTCTACGAGCAAGATCTTGCCCCTGTCGTGGAAAAGCAGCCTGCGGTTGTCGCCCAGCCACAGCGGATGCGCACCGTATTCCGTGAGTTGCTCGTACGCTTGAGATTGGAACGTGAACAAGGCGATTCCGGCCGCCGGCTTGCCTCCGGCACGGAGCGTGCCCGCGAGGCGGCTGGAGTCCGGTGACCAGGAGTGCGCCTCAAAGGCCTCTCCTCCCATCATGGGGGGAATCCCCCCCAGCGTCTGCTGCTCCGGCTCGATCGTGGGATCGATGAGGAAATTGAGATCGGCAACGAGGTCTCCGGAGGTGTTCAAACAAAGCTGCGACCCATTCGGCGACCATGTCGCGAGCGACACCTGCCTGCCGCCCGCCGCCGTCACCTGACGCAGATCGGACCCGTCGGGTCGGATGCTCCATATTTGCTCGCTGCCGGTGCGGTTCGATACAAAGGTGATGAGGCGACCATTTGGCGACCATCGCGGCATCTGGTCGCGGGCGAGGTCATTCGTGAGTTGCTTCAACTCGGAGCCATCGGTGCGCACGACGTAAAGGTCTTCTTGCTGCCCTTCGCCTGTTACGAAAGCCACCCACCGTCCGTCGGGCGAAGGTTCGGGCATCAGCGCGTTCCGCGCACTCGCAATCACGGTGGCTACATCACCGCCCGCTGTTCCTCGCGAAGAGTTGAGTGGCACGCCGCGGATTTTGGTCTGCCTGTGGCTCTCGACGTAGACCATACGACCTGAATCGTCGCGCGCGAAGCTCGGATGCGAGCTCCAAACAGTTCCGGCTGAGGTCACGGGCTCGGCATCCCCGACCACTTGGCCAGACTCCTCGTCGATGCGAATGCGCCAGATGTCCATGCTGCCGGATCGATCGCTAGCGAAATAGAGATACTGACCGTCGGATGACCAGGTTGGCGACCAGTCGGTAGCTTCATCGTCAGTCGCTCGCACGGCCTCACCGCCGCTGGTCGGTATCGTCCAGATGTCAGAGCGCCCGGTGCCGACGTCGATACCCCAGTAGGCAATTCGGTTTCCGTCGGGCGACCACGCTGGCTGCACGGCGTCCCCGCTTGTGAGTAGGTGCGTCGCACCCGAGCTGAGAACGACGATATGCAGCTCGCTGAGCCGCTCGCGACGGAATGGAGATTCGAGAACACCCTCAGTGGCGACAACGATCTCGGCGCCCGTAGGCGACCATGCCGGGTTGAAGCCTCGCTCTGTTATCCGCTGCACGGAGTCGCCGGAGGGACCCTCGCGATCGAGGACAAACACGCCGCCACCGTCGCGCTCGGAACGGAAAGCCACCCGCCGCCCGTCCGGGGATAGCGCCGGCTGTGTGTCGTCGTCGGCCGAATCCGAGGTGAGGTTCACGGCGCTTCCCGCGCCAACCGCCTGAAGGTACAGGTCCCAGTTTCCATCGACAGGGCTGGCGTATACGACTTCGTCTCCGCCGGGCGTGAAGTTCGGATCGAGCCTCAGGCCTCCAGGGTCGAGCGTGATCCTTGCCAGAGAAATTCCACCCTCACGGGTGGCGGCGCCCCCACCCAGCGAGCCCATCAGATATCCGCCGAGCAGGGCCACCACGAGCACCGAGGCCGCGATGCTCCAGAAGCGCCAATCGGTGATGAACCCCCAACTACCGGGAAGCACCGCGAATCCATCAGGAACTGCGTCAGAGGGTGCGGCTGCAGTTTGCCGGGAGTCCTTTCGAGTCTTCTCGTTTGCTGTCGCTTGCGGAGTAGCGTTGGGGCGTCCCGCGGGACGCCCGTTCGAAAGCATTCCGCCATCGGCAGCGGATCCCATGAGCTGGACCTGCCCCGTGACCATCTCGGCCCGCAGCCCCTCGAGCTCATTGTGCAGATCCCGGGCTGATTGGTAGCGGCGCTCCGGGTCCTTTTCTAGACACCGGCCGATGATGCGTCCGAGGTGTCGCGGCAGGCCTGGGTTGACGTCGGAGATGGGTGCCGGGGCTCCATCGAGAACAGCCAGAGAAACATCTTCCAGAGTGTGGCCCGAAAAAGCCGCCTGGCCCGTTGCCATGCGATAGAGGAGAATCCCGAGCGAGAAGATATCGCTGCGCGCGTCAGGCGCCTCCCCTTCGATCTGCTCGGGTGAAAGATGCGAGACAGGCTCCAGGAGCCTCGCCTCTCCGGGCGTCAGGTCCGGCGCGGCATCTCCGGCATCGAGGTCATCAACTGGCGCACCCTCTCTCGCAGGCGCGCGGCCCACCCCAGCCGGCGCGATCCCTGCTCGTGCGGCGGCGTCATCGACCAAAGCCTCATCTGCAGCCGGGGGGCCGGCTGCGCTTGGCCCCCCGGTTGCACCTTCGCCTCCAGCCGCACCCGCCCCGGGAACCGCAGCTGTATCTTCGCCCCAAGCGTCCCAGCCAGCGCCGCGCGATTCGTTCTGTCTTCTCGGCGGAGGCAGATCGTCGATCCCGGCAAGGGGGTTCTTCCTCCCCAAGCTGGTTCCTTCGAGATCTCCCTCGGCGACCTGGCTCGACTTCGTCTCTACGTATTCCCCGACAGAATCACTGGCCGTCGTGTCTTGTACTTCAGCGCCAGGATCAGCCATCGGTTGTCCGAGCTGATTGGATAGAGGATCCACGTAGTCATCGATGGGGTCACCCGAGATCGCGACCGACCCATTGTCCGGGAGGTCCGGGTGCAAAACGTTCATGGCGAAGTCGATCACCTGCAGGCGACCATCGTTGGCCAGCATTACGTTGCTAGGCTTGAGCCCGCCATGGATGACCTTCGCGTCGTGGGCACCGGCAATGGCGTCGGTCAGCGGTATAGCGAGCGTGAAGATCCGGTCGAGCAGGAGCCCGGTGTCCCCAGTCACCTGGCTCAGAGGACGCCCGTGGATCTTCGGCGTCGCGATGAACTGCACATCGTCCACCGTCTCCATGGCGAGAATCGGGACGACGTTCGGGTGCTCGAGCTTGGAGACGGCCGCGGCCTTGATCTTGAACTTGGTGATGCGGCGCACATCCTCGGAGAGCGCCGGCTGCAGGACCTTCAGAACGACCTCGCGCTCGGAGCCCGGGGCTTCAGCCTCGGCGCCCTCCGGGGCGGCTGTCTGTCTCTCCTGCTGTTCGGTCGCGACGTACACCTCGCCCACGTCGCTGTCAGCGAGTTTCTCGATGATCGTGTAGCTGGCGAATCTCGAGCCCGGCTCCATCGACATCTCCGACGGTCCCCAAAGGGGCAATGTATCGAAGCTTGGATGATGCGTTCAATACAAAACTGCTCGTAGATGCGCAGCGACAGTCATTCTTGAGTAGAGGAGCTTGGCCGCCTTCGCGAGCCGGTTTGGACGCGACGGGCCCTAATCGCGTCAGGCTGCTGCGTCGTTTTGCGGCTTGAAGCTGAGTTCCATTCCTAGTGCCCCAAGGACGGCCAGTAAACTTCCTAGCGTCGGATTCCCGCTGTTTGAGAGCATCCGATAGATGTTCTGGCGGTTCAGCTCCGTTTCGGCCGCCAGCTTTCCTAGTCCACCCAGGGCTTGCGCCACGTTGCGCAGAGCGATCAGAAACTGGTCGACTGAGCCCTCATCGAGGGAGGCCGTCAGATAGCCGGCCGCAAATTCCGGGTCACGGAGCTCATTCAAGAGTAGCTCGTCGTAGCTCTTAGTCGGCATCGGTCATCAAGTCCCTGCGGAATCGTGCCGCGCGTTCAATGTCCGTCTGCTGTTTCGAGTTATCTCCGCCGCACAGCAGGGTGATTTGCCGCCGCCCTGAGAGCGTGAAGTACACCCGGAGACCGGCGCTATGGTGCATTCTGAGCTCGAGCACGCCGCCACCGACCCCGCGACAATCACCGAAGTTGCCAAGGCGGAGCCTGTCGATGCGTGCGAAGACTCTCTGGCGAGTAATTCGGTCCCTGATGCCAGACAGCCAGTCTTCCAAGGGAGCCTTGCCCGCACGTGTCACGTATAAAAGGAGCTCGTATTCGTCCTGCTCGGCAGTCATTGTCGTATTTATGCGACAACTTTGTCAATGGAAATATTTCTTCCCTCCTTGGATGGTCACGCGCCCGGTCACGACCGGATATTCGAAAACCGAGGGAGAGCAGTCCAGCGACAGATATGGGGAGGACAAATCCGTTGATCGAGCTGCGGGTGAGTGTTATTGGTCTTTCTCAGGAAGAGTTTTCTCTTCGTGCCGTGACCATGTGATCGAGCGAGACGCGGTGCAGGGATGTGACGGGCAGACCGCCACGACCTCCATCGAGGAGAAGCCGCCCGCGATTCCCACCATGAGAGCCCCTATGAGTCTTCCGCCTCTGGCCCGTTGTGCAGTCTTCCTTTTCTTTCTGCTGCCCATCTCCTCAACGCCGGCTGACCCAGCTCCCTCTCACGCGGAACCAGCGCAGGCACCGACGGCCGATGAAGTCATCAATCGGCACATCGAGGCAATCGGCGGGCGGGCGGCGATCGACGCCATTCAAACCATGAGGTACGAGCGCACCTACGTTCACATCGAGGAGGAGAGGATCTACCACCGCCTCGTACACAAGAAGCGCCCAGGCAAGGGCAGCAATTGCGCCGTCGACACCGGCAGCTGCTTCATCGTCGATGGCAACCGTAGCTGGACGAAGACGGTGAACCCCGAAGACGGATCGGTGGAGTGGTCGGAGGACGAGTATCTGGGTAGCCAGTCAAACAACTTCGAGGTACGCTTCGGCCCCTTCATCGATTATCACAAGAAGGGCATCACGGTCGAGTTTGTCGAAACGGCTACCATCGACGGCGTGCAGATGCATCGCCTGAGAATGGAGATGGCGAACGGTGCGCCCTGGGACATCTACTTCGACGTGGAAACCGGGCTGTGGTCTCGATTCGTCACACCCGGCGGCGGCACGGTCACGATCCACGACTACCGTCCCGTGGGTAACATCCTCTTCCCGCGACTCACCGAGGTGAAGGGGACCCGCAGAGACGGAACAGCCGCCCACCACCTCAACACCACTATCTCGATCGAGCTCAACGTGCCGATGGAGGATTCGCTGTTCAGGCCCGACCCGGCGATGCAGTGAGTCCCGACCCGGCGATGCATCAAGGCTCGCCCTGCGTGCGCCGCGGCTGCGCCGACGAACTCAGCCGTTCGGCTCCGCCGATCTCCTGTGCGTCGTGGTGAAAACACGGTACCCGAGCAAGCCTGCAACCAGCACGAAATAGGTCACGGTCTCGGGGGTCAGCACCTTCTCCTTCCAGATGAAATGCAGCGCGCCGGCCGCTGCAGCCAGATACGCGAGGCGGTGGAGCTTCTGCCAGCGCTTGCCGCCGAGCCGCCGAATCCAGCCTTTGGTAGAGGTAAGGGCGAGGGGGAGCATGGCCAGCAGCGCCACCATGCCCGAGAGGATGAAGCGGCGCTTGGTGGTGTCGTCGATGACACCAGCGACGGAAAAGACTTGGTCGAAGATGAAGTAGGTGGCGAAGTGCGCCAGCCCGTAGGCGAACGCGAACAGTCCCAGCATGCGGCGTAGCCGGATGAGGCCGGCCCATCCGGTCAGGCGGCGAATAGGAGTAACGGCGAGGGTCGCCAGCAGGAGCTGCAGCGCCGGACGTCCGGTTTCGTGCTGCAGCGTTTCGACGGGATTGACGCCGAGGTCCCCGCTGACAAAGGTGCGGTACGCGAGCATTACCGCCGGTGCCAGACAGATGACGAACACAGCAGCCTTCAGAAGCCGCCTCGACACTCTCGTCTCCTGAAAGTCGGGTTTGGCCCGAGTCTTCTAGTGGTACCTGCGCAGGTCCATACCGGCGTACAGGTCGGCTACTTGGTCGGCGTAACCGTTGAACATCAGGGTGGGCTTGTTCTTGAAATAGCCGCCCAGCCGTCGCTCCGTCTTCTGGCTCCAGCGTGGGTGGTCAACCTCGGGATTGACGTTGGAGTAGAAGCCGTACTCGTTGGGGATAGCGATGTTCCACGACGTCGGAGGCTCGTCCTCGACCAGGCTGATGCGAACGATCGACTTGATGCTCTTGTAACCGTACTTCCAGGGCACCACCAGCCGGATCGGGGCGCCGTTCTGATTGGGAAGCTCGCGCCCGAACACGCCGATTGCCAGCAACGTCAATGGATGCATCGCCTCGTCCAAACGAAGCCCCTCGACATAGGGCCATTTGAGCGCACGGGTCCGCATGCCACGCATTTCCGACGGCCGGCTCAGCGTTTGGAACGCGACATACTTGGCGCCCGACTGAGGCTCGAGGCGCTCGAGCACTTCCTTCAGAGGTACGCCCACCCACGGAATCACCGCCGACCAGGCTTCCACGCAGCGGAAGCGATAGATGCGCTCCTCGAGTGCGCTCGGCTTGATCAGATCCTCAACCGAGTAATCCGCCGGCTTGCCCACCAGCCCGTCGACTTTCACGGTCCAGGGCTCGATGGTCATCTCGTG
>CALAKE010000376.1 GCA_937922775.1 uncultured bacterium
CCCGAGGGATGGGAGGTGGTTCTCTACGAGCTTCCCGACTTCGGAGGAAGATCCCTCACTCTCACGTCACACGTTATGGACCTGAGCGGCGAAACCGTCGACGGGTGGAGTGGCTGCGATGGCAATTGGGACAATTGCGCCTCGTCCATCCGTTTGACATGGCTGTAGTCGAGGGGGCCTGAACGCGGGGTCAGGTCGATTGCCGCTGAGTCCCCAGGGCCGCCGGCTTGTCGTGTCTCGAGAAGGTTCGCCAGCCGTAGTGGGCGATGACGACGAAGCAGATCAGTGGCAAAACAAACGATGCTCGCACTGCCGCGACGGTGAACGGGCCCATGCTGACTGTTCCCATGTCGATGATGGCTCCCTGCAACGGCGGCATCACCGAGCCGCCGAGGATCGACATGATGAGCCCGGCGGCAGCGATCTTGGTATCGTCGCCGAGGCCTCGCAGCGCAATGCCGTAGATCGTCGGGAACATCAGCGACATGCAGGCCGAGATGCCCACCAGGCAGTGGAGGCCGACGATGCCCTGGATGGCGATCGTCCCGATGGTCAACAGACCCCCACCGATAGCCAACGTCATCAGCAGGCCGCCTGGGCTGACGTACTTCAACAGGAAGGTGCAGATGAAGCGGCTGGTCACGAATATGATCATGGCGACGATGTTGTAGCCCTGGGCCGTCACCTCGCCCATGCCGAGCTCGAGCGTGGCGTAGTGGATGATGAAGGTCCAGCACATGATCTGGGCGCCGACGTAGAAAAACTGCGCGATCACCCCTTCCAGGTAGCGCTTGTTCGAGAGCAAGCGGCGCAGCGTCGGGCCGACGTTGAGAGAGCGATCGCCGCTGCTGGCGGCGGGCATCTTGGTAGCGGCGATGATCACGAAGACCGCGATGATGACCAGGGCGATGCCGACGTACGGCACTCGCACGATTCCCAGGTCGCTCGCCGTCACCGCCTGCAGGGCTTCGGGGTCCATGGCGGCCCGCTCATCCGCGGTCGCAGGGTTGAGCCTTGCCAGAATGATCTGTTGGGCGGTGAACATCCCGAGCAATGAGCCCATCGGGTTGAACGACTGGGCGAAGTTGAGGCGCCGCGTCGCTGTCTCTTCGGGGCCCATCGCCAGGACATAGGGGTTGGCGCTGGTTTCGAGGAACGACAGACCGCACGTGATGATGAAGTAGGCCACCAGGAACGGCCAGAACACCATCATCATGCTTCCCGGGATGAACAGCAGGGCCCCCGTAGCGTAAAGGCCCAATCCGACGAGGATCCCCGCCTTGTAGGAGAAGCGCTTGATGAACAGCGCGGCCGGGAAGGCCATTGCGAAATACCCGCCGTAGAAGGCGAACTGCACCAGCGAACCCTGGAAGTTGCTCATCTGCAGAATGCGCGAAAACGCCTTCACCATCGGGTTGGTGACGTCGTTGGCGAAACCCCAGAGAGCAAACAGCGTGGTGACGAGAATAAACGGTACGAGGAGTGCGCTCGGGATGACGCCGGAGCCTCTGGCGGTCGCCTCGGTGCGGTTGCCGGTATCGGCCATGAGCTGGCTACCCAGTGGGCAGGGGTGATTCTCGGAACGGCGTGACTCTAGCCGCAAGGATTGAATCGTTCAACAGCGCGTTGATGCTCGCCGGGCCTGCCCGGCCTATCTCGGGATGCTGCCCAGGCTCACCTTTAGGGCCGGAGCCCGTCGACCCTGGACCTCGCTCGGTGGCCTGACTTAGCATCGCGGCGACACGGAGTCAGGGCGAATGGCCCTCATACAGAGACAGGACCGCCTGTAGGCGAGAGGAGGAGGGAAGATGACCGCGAAGAAGGGCGTGACGCGACGTGAGTTCATCGGAACTACGGCTTCAGCGGGCGCAGTCTTGGCGGCTGGGTCCAAATCGATTGCGGAGGCGGCTTCAGCCAACATCCGCCAGAGTGACGAGATGGTCTACTACGTCGGGTATGGCTCCAACCTGAATGTCGCCTACACCATCGAGAACTTGCTTCCGAACGGCAGGTTCATCATGAGGGCGTATATTCCCAACTACCGGATCGAGTTTCGCCAGTGGTCGAATAACTCGCGGGGTGGGATCAGCGCCATGATCGAGGCTCCCGGGGAGCTTGTCGAGGCGGCCATGTACCAATGTCCCCAGTCCGACCTCGACACGCTCGATTACCGGTTGGATTACTACGTGCCCGACTACAAACGGGAGGTCTTCAGGGTGTTGGGCGAAGACAACCAGTGGTATCAGGCGTCTCTCTATCGGTTGTGGGAACCCAAGGGACCCTTCCCGCCGTCCCGCCGCTATGTAGAGGGCATGCTCGAGGGAGCCAAGCAGCTCGAGTTGAGCCCCGAGTACATCCAGAGGATCGAGGGATTCCTCCGCGACAGCATTGTGGCGCCGGATTGAAGGCTCGAGTATCTTCCTGCTCTCCGCCTAGGCCGGTGTCTCCGTCTAGCGGGGCCTACCTGATGGCAATCTCCTTGGTCTTTCTGCCGGCGCGAGGCGCCGCAACTGTCACCGTCAGAGATGCCCCGGCGGAAGGGTCTTTCTTGCGGACGAGGTAGGTGAGCTCTTCGCTCTCGGAGTTGCCATCGAGATGAGGAAGAGCCACCTTCTGCTCTCCGAACAGAATCTCCAAGTTGTCGTCCAGCTCGACGTCCAGCACGAGCGCCAACTTCGGTGAGATCCCGACGCCTCGAGCCTGTTGCAGCGCGGTCGGGAGGAATCCCGCGTTTTCCACCGTGAGAAGCACCTCGTAGACGCCTTCCTCCTTGTCCTCGATCTCGCTCTTGATCCCGAGGCGGGGCGTCAAGTCGCCAAGGTAGATCTTGTAGGCGTTCCCCATCTCGCACTCTTCTTGGATCAGCTCACCCTCCGGCGGGCTCATCTTCTGCCTGACGAAGCCTCCGATTTCGACGGCGCCAAGCGTCGGGTGGTCGAAAGCATGCCAATCGACGAACGCCGCTCCCGCCATCTCCTCGTCGTTCCATCGCAGGCGCTCGAGATCGGAGATCTCCCCGTCTTTGTTGTAGTCGGGCTGTGCCCAGTGCTCATCCGCGAAGGCGAAGATGCCGTACATGTTGTACGCCGTCTCCAAGGAGCTTCCCCACGCGAA
>CALAKE010000377.1 GCA_937922775.1 uncultured bacterium
ACGGGTCTCGGACCTCTCCCGCTGCTCTGGAGTGGAGAGAGGCTGAAGGACTTCCTCGGCGAGGCCTATGCCTTTTCCGGTGGCCTGATGTTCTCGGCCTCCTTCTTCAACCTCATGGCGCCCGGCCTCGAGCGCGACCACGTCTTGAAAGTCGCTCTCGGCGTGTTCTTGGGGTGCTTGGCCTTCTGGGCGGCCGACCGTGCGATTCGCAACCGCGAATGGAAGATGTGGGACCTCGAGGACGCTGGGGCCCGACGCATCGCTCTCATTATCGGCACGATGTTCATTCACTCCCTGCCCGAGGGAATCGCGATTGGCGTTGCCTTCGGCTCGGGCGAGCCGGGTTTCGGCCTCTACATGGCGGTGGCAATCACCATCCACAATATCCCCGAGGGACTGGCCATCGGTGTGCCAATGCGAAGCGAAGGGCTGAGCGTCGGCCGCGCCTCGGCATGGGCAATCTTCTCGAGCCTCCCGCAGCCCATCGGAGCTCTCCCGGCACTCCTCGCCGTGTGGGCATTCCGCCCTCTGCTGCCCTACCTACTCGGTTTTGCAGCCGGGGCCATGATGTTCCTCGTTCTCGCAGAGATGCTCTCCGAGGCATTGGAACAGACGAACCCCGTGCGCATGGCCTGGGGATTCATGATCGGCTTTCTAGTCATGCTGCTGCTGCAGCACGTCATCTAGCAGGCCACGGTGACTGAGATGCCAAGGGATTCCGAAAAGCTACACGACGACGACTGGCTTACAA
Organism: uncultured bacterium; assembly: GCA_937922775.1. Classification (GTDB taxonomy): domain Bacteria; phylum Acidobacteriota; class UBA890; order UBA890; family UBA890; genus CALAKE01. The sequence goes on from CALAKE010000377.1 coordinate 752, forward strand.
CGAAATCTGACGACGGGTTCTTCGAGGGAGCTGACCGCTACCCCTACTTCCTGCAGGTCGTGGCCGGCCTGGGTGGGAGAGCTCTGCTGGACGTCGGGTGTGGATCAGGATATCTGGCGAGACAGCTCAAGTTGTCCTGTCCGGACACGATCATGCATGGAGTCGACATTTCTAGTGTGGCCATCGAGCGCGCACGGCAGGCGATGGATGAGGTTTGGCAAGTGAATCTCGACGAATCAGACCTGCCCATGCCATCGGACCAGTACGACGTCGTGGCGTGTATCGAGGTCCTCGAACACCTCTACGATCCAGACCACGCCCTTGCTGAGATCTGCCGCGTACTGGTGCGCGGAGGGCGCGCAGTGGTATCGGTTCCCAACCTCGCCTATTGGCGATATCGACTTGCCCTACTGCAGGGCCGGGTGCCGCCGCCGGCGAGCGACCCACGGCATCTTCAGCAGTACGACCTCCAGACGCTGGAGGCCAGCTTGTCGGGCGCAGGTTTGCAGCCGATTCGAGTTGCCGGCTTCGGGGTGCTGTTCCCACGCCTTGCCGAGAAACACCCTGCCCTCTTCAGCGATATCCTCATCGCGACAGCCGCCAAGACCTCCTGACGCGTCGAGGCACTCAGAATGAGGTCTGGATCTCGTAGCTGACACCTGCGTGCTACGACGCGCACTTGCGCGCATTTTTGCACACAATACCGCCTTGACAATCACAGCCGCTGTACATAGAGTTGTATACCTAAGCTTTCCGTTAGCAACCTCTGCGCAGACGCTGACAGGTGTCAAGAAGCGCACCAACGGAGCTAGCAAGAACGGCGCGAGAACGCGCGCGGGCTGGTGGTCAAAAGGGGAGAGCCCAATGGAAGAGACGCGCCCAACGATTATGACACTCGAGGAGGTCGCCAAGTACCTCCGCCTGCACAAGTCTACCGTCTACCGCATGGCCCGCGAAGGCAAGCTGCCGGGCAACAAGGTGGCAGGACAGTGGCGATTCAAGAAGGAACGCTTGGTCGACTGGTTCGAGAAGCAGCAGGCTCTCGAGGACGAGTTGTAGGCTCAGGGTCGCACTCACCGACCCATCTCGATCACCGCCCGGCCATTTCCTTCCCGGCTGGCGGCACCTCCCGTGATGTCGACTGCTAGCCCGCGTTTCTCACCGCTCCCCCTGCCGCGGATGCGGCCTTGATCTCGCGTCGCGAGCCCCCAGCCCGATACGGGGACGATTGTCGAGACTCATCCAGGGCGGCGGCCGTCCTACTCAGTCAGGAAGCCATGACTCGATTCCGCATCACGCTCCCGGCGAACGCCCGATGCCCAATTCGACACTTCTGCCACCGGCCAGGTCGATCGACAACAAGCCGGTTGTCGTCGCACCAGGCGACCCCAAGGCCGTCGCTTCCCTGCAGGAGTATCTGATCGAGAGGGCCCTCGAGGCCCGCGCTAGTGATCTTCACATCGAGCCTAGACTCGAGCACCTCCGCATTCGTGTCCGTGTGGACGGCTGGCTGCACGATCTGGAAGCCCTGCCCGCGTGGCTGCATCCCAGCCTGGTCGCCCGACTGAAGATCACGGCCGGACTTGACGTCACCGAGCGACGACGCCCTCAGGACGGACGCTCAAGCACCCAACATCGCACTGGTACCGTGGACCTCCGCGTCTCGAGCCTGCCCACACAGCATGGGGAGAAGATCGTCATTCGCCTGTTGCCGCGCAGTCGTCGTCCGCTCGATCTCGTTCAGTTGGGTCTTGATGCTCATGGCCAGGCGACGATCGGGTCGCTCATACAACAGCCGCAGGGAATGATCTTGGCCGCGGGGCCCACCGGAGCCGGCAAAACCACCACCCTGTACGCGCTTCTGCGTCGCATTGACGCCATCGGACGCAACATCATCACACTCGAGGATCCGATTGAGTACGAGCTTCCCAACGTCGTCCAGGTCCCGGTGAAACGGGCAATAGGATTCGACTTCGCTTCCGCCCTGAGGGCCGTGTTGCGCCAGGATCCCGACGTCATTCTATTGGGCGAGATTCGAGACGAGGAGAGCGCAATGATCGCCGTTCGCGCCGCGATCACCGGCCATCTCGTGCTGTCAACAGTTCATACGAACAGCGCCCTCGAGTCCGTGGGACGTTTGCTCGAGCTCGGGGTGCCCGCCCATCTGCTGGCTTCGGCCCTGATCGGAGTCATATCCCAGCGTCTTGTGCGAAGGCTCTGTTCGGCGTGTCGCCGCCCTGATAGGCCCGCCGAGAACCTCAGGCAGGTGTTGTCCCTGCCTCCAGAGGGAAACGGCGCTCGCTACTGGGGAGCGTCCGGATGCGTTGATTGTCGCGAGGGTTTCAGCGGGAGAATCGGGCTTTTCGAAACCCTGGTCTTCGACGGACCCATGCGCCGTATGCTTGCCGACGACGGTAACTTGCACGGGGTCGAGTCCTACGCGATCGAGAGCGGGCTGCTCCAGCCGATCGGAGAGGCGGCGAGGTCTGCAGTGCGTAGCGGCTGGACATCCGTCGAGGAAGCCACAAGAGTCGTGCGGAGTGTGTAAACCGGTCGCGGCTGTCCGGCCGAAATCGCGCGGAGAAACTAGCCGAACAGGACCTCGTGCATCTCCGCGTCAACCGCGCGAATCTCTGACGCGCTCATCGCCGTCAGGCGGTGCGGGAAAATCGGTCGGGCCGTCGCCTCGTGGAGGTAGTAATCGGGACCGACCAAGAACCGGCGCCGTTCTGGCCGATAGTAGACAACTGCCACTTTGACCTCGGGCATGTTGCGGCGGGCCTTGCTGCGCAAGTGCTGAACCACCTCGTACATGGTGCGCCCCGTATCGAACAAATCGTCCACGAGAAGAAGTCGCTGATCCGCCTCGACCATGTCGATAACGTGCTTCAGACCTTTCACATCGAAACCGTCCCCGAACAGAACACCCTCGAGTGACTGTGTCCGGATGGCCGTGTGATACAGGTCATGCCCCTTCCATCGAAAGAACTCCTGGATGGCGATACCAGGAGGTGCCCCTCCACGCCAAAGGCCAATCAGGAAATCAGGCCGGTAGCCATCGTTCCAGATCCTCTTGGCGAGCCGGAAGCAGTCCGACAGGTAGGTGTTCGGGTCGATAATGAGCCGCTCTTCTCTCTCCATTGGTGAGTCCGTCAGTTTCTGGAGGCAGGTGGTGGCATTCTGGGGATTCGCAGCTTGTGAGCATTGCTGCGACGTAGCTCCTCAATTCGCTCGCAGACCTTCTCGCTCCCAACGCCCTCAACCAGATAGCGATCCAACTCTTCGTACGAGAAGCCCAACTCGCTTTCGTCCGTCTGCCCTTCCCACATCCCTGCCGACGGGGGCTTCTCGATGATCGACCTGGGTACGCCGAGGTGCTCGGCCAGCTCCCGGACCTCCTGTTTGACAAGGTGCCCGAGTGGAAGGAGATCCACCCCACCATCCCCGTACTTGGTGAAATAGCCCACGGTGAGCTCCGAGCGATTCCCCGTGCCTGCAACCAAGTACCCGTGACGCGCCGCATGGTAGTAGACGGTGGCCATTCGTAACCGCGGCTTGAGGTTGTTGGTCGACAGATTGTCCTTTGCAGCTCTGGGGGCGCCTTCACTTATCGCCTCGAGAAGTGCATCAAAAACACCGGAAAGATCGACATCGCGGTGGTTGAGATGGAACTGCTCCACCAACAGAAGGGCATCCCCCTTGTCGCTGGGGTCAGAGTGGATCGGCATGATCACCCCGAGGTGCTCATCTCGGCAGGCCCGCTTGGCCAGGACTGCCACGACAGATGAGTCCACGCCCCCTGACAGGCCGAACACAAGCCCTCGACAACCTGCAGCTTGCACCTCCCTGCGCAACCATTCGACCAGTCGGTCAGCCGTTTCTGCTGCGCTCATGGTCTCTCCTCATCGTTCTTGCAGCACGCTCGGATTCCTATCGAGGGACTTCGAGCCCGGAAGAGTGGAATCATAGCCCGGATATCTCATCAGGGCACCACAACGGGCGGGCAATTGCACTCGCGGCGATCTGACCATGGTGTGGTGATGCCACGAAATATTGGGGTTTGTAGCCCAGCTCCGATCAGCTATGGTTGCCAGGAAGCAAAATCACTGGCTAATCGTGTTTGCTTGGTGAACTTGCACAGATGTGCTATACTATTCCACAGCATTAGAAACCATTGATCATTCACCGACAGACCGTCGCGAATCTCAGGCTAGGGAGCCTATGACGGAATCCGGCAAGCAATCAGACGCCAATATCGATCGGCGCCCGACCATCATGACGCTCGAGGAAGTCGCAAAATACCTCCGCGTCCACAAGTCCACCGTGTACCGGATGGCACGAGAGGGAACAATCCCCTCTACCAAGGTCGCAAACCAGTGGCGCTTCAAGAAGGCTCGAATCGACCAGTGGCTGCTCGAGAGAGAGGATGAGGACGGCTTCGAGATCTAGCCGCCCCTGCCGCGGATCCCTATAGGCCTGCGATTCTTTGCTGGACGTCCTCGTACACCTCGACGGTGTACCGCTCACGGAGCTGGCGTAGCATCGACTCGAACAGGTTGTTGCGCCGCTGATTCAACAGCTCCTCCTCGAGTTGAGCTTCCTGCATCCCGAATTGGGTCCAGTCAGGCTGCACGTGACTCGTAACCGAGAAGAGGGCGAAACCGCCTCCATCCACGGTCACCGGCCCGCCGGACTCTCCTTCGTTGAGCTCGAAGGCCGCCATGATCAAGGCCGGCTGGCGCCCGATCTCGGGAACTGATCCGGCACGAGGAATGAGCTCGGTACTCTGCACCGCCGCCGCTGCCTCGAGAGCGAGCTGATTGAACGACTCACCCGCCCGCAGACGCTCACCGTAGGCCTCGGCTGTGGAGGCGGCACGACCAGCGGCGACGTCGGCGGCGACGTCCACCCTGACCTCTTCCTCTACCTGTTCGAACTCCGGCTCACGGGACTCGACGATCTCATCAACTCTGAAGACCACGTGACCCTGGGGAACCACCACCGGCTCCGCCACCCGGCCCGGACCGAGGGCGAAAACCTGCCGGGTGAACTCCGGCGCACGGATTTCCTCGAGGCCATTGACTGCGTCGAACAACGGGCTTTCGACAACTGTCAGGGCGAATTGCTCCGCGATTTCACCCAGTCCTTCGCGGCTCAGCACCGCTCGCCTGATCTCTTCAGCCTGGTCCGCAACCATCGCCTGTGCATCCTCCCAGGCCAGACGCTGGTCGAGCTGGCCGCGGACCTCTTCGAACGACCTCACCTGTTCGGGACGGTATCCATCGACCCGAATGATGTGCACTCCGAAGGGGGTCTGCACCAGGCCAGATGTCTCCCCTACCGTGAGGGCGAAGGCAGCATCCTCGAACTCCCTCGTCATGCGCCCACGTCCAAACCACCCCAAATCCCCACCGAGACTCGCAGAGCTATCGTCTGAGTGCAGTCTCGCCATCTCGGCAAAATCGGCGCCTGCGGTGATCTCGTCGAGAACCACTTGGGCCTCGGCGCGCCTTACCGCCACCTCATCGTCGCTGGCACCGGCATCGATCCGGAAAAGGATGTGACGGGCCTGAAGCTGTTCGGTAACCGTGAACTCGGCGATTTGCTCCTCATACGCCGCCCGCAGAACGTCCTCCGGGATTTCGACTGTTTCCCGTAGAGCTTCGGTTTCGAGGAGCGCGTAGCTTACCCGGCGCTGCTCCGGCAGGCGGTAGTCTGACTTGTTGTTGTCGAAGTGCTCGATCGCCGCATCGTCGCTCACTTCGGCGCTGGCCTCAGCGAGGAAGTCCTCGGGGCGCAGCCGGAAGAAATCGAACTGCACCATCTCGTTGCGCCGCTGGTAAGCGTCCGCCACCTCAGCGTCGGTGACGGCAACGCTTTCGCTGATCAGATTGGTCAGCTTCTCGAGCAGGATGCTCTGCTGGATCTCCCCCTCGAATCTCTCAACCGGGTAACCATTGTCTCTGAGAATCTGCTGGTACTGAGCATCGCCGACCCAACGGCCCTGCTCGTCGCGAAACGCATCGAATTGGATGATTCGGTTCTTGATCTCTTGCGGCGTGGCCGACAGACCTTCGTCGCGGGCCGCGGCGACCAGGAGCTTCTGGCGGATCAGAGAGTCCAGAACGATCTGACCGAGCTGAATCTGCTGCAAGAAATCCTCAGGCAGGTCACCTTGGCTCATGCTGCGGTAGTAGTCGGCCTGCTGCTGCAGAGCCTGCTGATACTCCTCGGCCCGGATCGGGTCACCATCAACTAAGGCAACGACGTTGCTCGGACTCTGAACCAAATTGGGAACGTAGAACGCGACGAAGGCAAGGATGACAAGCCACAACACCCAGTGCAGCCTGCGGACGTTGCGACGCATTTTGGGTAGCACGGGAAACCGTCCTCCGTGTTCACATGATCGTAAATCAGCGTGGGGGATGTGCGCCGGCAGTCGTGAGGCCAGCGAATCAAGACTATCAAGAACCTGTATGGTACCCGCGCGGGACGACCTGCAACAACCTCACTATCTTTCGAACCACCAGATCGTGTCGCTCGGGGCGTCAGATTTCTCTCTGGTTCGGCCTCCCGATCTTGTCGCGATTCGTCGCGCCCGCAGGTGAAACGCACTGGGAATTGCGAGCCGAATGGGCGGAAACGCCTTAATTCAGGGCATCTTGCGCTTCCGCCATCCTTCGCGGCCATGCTAGACTGCACACGCTGAATGTGTCGCGCGGCAGGCGTCCCAGCGTCATCAAGCATGGGTCCGGGCCCGGGGTGAGCGTCCTGGCAAGTGGACCTGCGCACCAGGTTCCCGGCTGCCCGACTGCGCCTTCTCCAACGTCGGAGCCAATCAGAATATATGCGCCGGATCTCAATCTTCTCGATCTTCTCAAACGACATCGCCATCGATCTCGGCACGTCGAACACGCTCGTGTTCACACGAGGGCGCGGCGTGGTTCTCTCCGAGCCATCTATCGTCGCAATCAACAAGCTCACCAACAAAGTCGAGGCCGTTGGTCGCGAAGCAAAGGAAATGCTCGGTCGCACCCCGGGTCACATCGTCGCCGTGCGCCCCTTGAAGGACGGCGTCATCGCTGATTTCGACGTCACCGAGCAGATGATTTCGTACTTCATCCGCCGCGCCAACAATAGGCGTGTGTGGGTGCGTCCGCGCATCGTCATCGGTGTGCCTAGCGGCATTACTCAGGTGGAGGAAAGAGCCGTCAAAGACACCGCTTACCGGGCTAAGGCTACCGAGGTCTATCTCATCGAGGAAGCAATGGCCGCAGCCATCGGCGCCGGCCTTCCGATTACCGAACCGTCGGGGAACATGATCGTCGACATCGGCGGAGGCACCACCGACGTCGCAGTTATTTCCATGGCGGGCATCGTCTACTCGCGCTCGATCCGCGTGGGCGGCACGGCGATGGACGAGGCGATCATCAACTACATCAAGCGCAACTACAATCTGCTCATCGGCGAGCGCACCGCTGAGCAAATCAAGATCAGTATCGGCTCGGCATATCCTCTCGACGAGGAGCTGACCCTCGACATCAAGGGACGCGACCTCGTCGAAGGCAAGCCCAAGACCATAACCATCACAGACCGCGAGATCCGTGAAGCGCTCAGCGAGGTGAGTTCGTCGATCGTCGAATCGGTCAGGATGGCTCTCGAAAGAACGCCCCCCGAGCTGTCCGCCGACTTCGTCGACAAAGGACTGATCCTCACGGGCGGCGGGGCCCTGCTACGCAACCTCGACCTGCGACTCCGAGAGGAAACGGGGGTGCCGGTATCGATCGCGGAAGATCCGCTGTCGTCCGTCGTGCTCGGCGTCGGTCGGATCCTCGACGATATCGACCTGCTTCGACGCGTGTGCTTGCCGTCGTGATGTACTGACTGCGATGGAGATGTTCGGTCGAAACGCCGGCTCAATTGCCATCCTCGCCGGCCTTCTGTTGGGCTTCTTCATCCTGATGTCATACCAGGTCAACCGGACCGAAACCGTCTCCGCTGTCGAGGGAACCGTGCACACGTTGACGTCCCCCGCCCACAGAGCCGTGTCCGCCGTCTGGCTGACTCTGACCGGTACGTGGCAGCGCTACATGGGACTAGTGGGTGCCTCGAGTCAGTCTTCTCGAATGCGAGAGAGAAACGCTGTCCTCGAACGTGAGAACTCTGCCTTGCAGGAGGCCGCGAGAGAGAATGCGCGCTTGCGACAGTTGCTCGGCCTCAGGGAGCGCATTGCCTCACCCTCTTTGGCGGGAGAGGTCATCGGTCGCGAGATATCGCACGGTTACCAGGGGCTCACCGTCAATCGCGGCAGCTGGGATGGCGCGCAACGAGACTCAGCGGTCGTCGCCCCCAATGGAGCTCTCGTGGGCAGGGTCGTGCAAGTTACCGCCACCAGCGCGTTGGTACAAACGCTCACCGACCCTGAAAGCGCGGTAGGTGCCAAGGTCGTGCGCTCTGACGCGCGCGGTGTCGTGCATGGCGTTGGAGGAGCGATCCTGGAGCTCGCCTACGTCAACAGCCTGGAGGACGTTGAGAACGGTGATCTCGTGGTGACCTCGGGCGATGACGGGCTGTACCCCGCAGGGATTCCGATAGGGCGCGTCAACCGCGTGGCGCCAGGAGCCCCGGTCCCCGACTCGCCGCCCGTACCCTTGGCACGAGGTGAAGGCGCTCTCTTCCTGGAAATCTCACTCAATCCCCTCGTTGAGGTGCGGCAGGTCGACTATGTGCTCCTGCTCCGTCCCTTGACCAACGGTGAATGAGAACGCTGCGCTGGTCGCTCCTACTGCTTGCCCTCGGGCTTCTGCAGACCTTCACGTCGGTGATCTGGTCGCCCCTCGGGTATGTCGATTGGCTGCTGATCGCTGTCGTCTACATGGCCTTGCGCGGCTCCTTCCGGGAGGCCGTCATACTGGGTGCGATCGCCGGTCTCATGCAGGATGGGCTATCGCAGGAGATCGTCGGCCTGCATGGTTTCGCGAAAACGAGCATCGCAGCCGTGATCGCATCGTTTAGCAGCTTCTTGGTTGTACGAGGGCCTCTGCCGGAAGCCGTGGTTACCGGCCTCGCCTCGCTTCTGGAAAGCTCCATCGTCATTGCCTGGCTCGTGTTGCTCGGCCGCTCTTATCAGGTAACAGGACTCAGCATCACGGGTCGCGCCATCGCAACGGCCCTTGCCACAGCTGCCGTGTGGTCGGTGGCAAGGTGGTTACATCAGCGTCGCAAGCGGCGCAGCCGCTTCAAGTAGACAGGATTGAACGATGAGCACCGTCGGCCCCTGGAGACCGGATTCGAAGCCGGGCGCCACTCGTTCCAGACTACGGCTGCATTGGCCGGGAGGGGGTGGGCAAGAGGGCACAACCACGCTCGAAAGCCCCGCCGTGCGGAACCGCATCGACCTACGTCTTCGCCTCACACAGGCTGCAGTTCTCTTTGCGGTTACCCTGCTGCTGTTAGGCTTCTGGAGACTCCAGGTCGTTCATGCCCCCCATTACCGTGAGCTCGCCGAGAACAACCGGCGCAGGGACGAGCTCGTGCGAGCGCCGCGCGGCCTGATCACCGACAGAAACGGCTACCTGCTCGCCGCCAATAGGCCCGCGTACAACGTCACCATGGTTCGCGAGGAGGTCACGGACAGAGCCTCCACTCTTGATTGGTTGAGCACCGTGCTCAACCAATCCGTTCGCGAGCTGGAAGACCGCCTCGCCAGCCAGCGCGGTATTCCCAGCTTTCGGCCCGTCGTCGTTGCGGAGGATGTGTCGATGGCGATCGTGGCGTCGATCGAGGCGCGGGGGCGGGAGTACCCGGGAGTTCTGATCCAGCCGGAGCAGAAGCGCTATTACCCCGAAGCGACCCTCGCTGCACACGTGTTGGGTCACGTCGGGGAAATCACCCGCCCACAACTCGATTCCTGGGAGCGAGACAGATTCCACCTCGGTGACATCGTCGGGCAGAACGGCATCGAGAGCGTCCACAACGACGCCCTGGCCGGCTGGGCGGGGGAACGTAATGTGGTGGTCAACAGTGCAGGGCGCACGGTTCGCGTCCTCGACCAAGTGCCGCCGGATCCAGGCAAGACACTGGTGTTGACGCTCGATGCTCGGCTGCAGGCTGATGCCGAAGCACAGCTCGCAGACAAACGTGGGGCCGTGGTCGTCTTGAATGTGGAGACCGGCGGGGTGTTGGCTCTCGCCTCCTCGCCGACCTTTGATCCCAACATTTTTGCGGCGCGTTTTTCCAGGACGCAATGGGAATCGCTGGTCAATGATCCGGCCGACCCGCTGCAGAATCGCGCCCTGCAAAGTCACTATCCGCCAGGGTCCATTTATAAGCTGGTGATGGCTGTAGCTGGCCTCGAGCGAGGCATCATCAACCCCCAGACGAGCGTGTTCTGCCCCGGGGGCCGCACCATCTACGGTCACTACTATGGTTGCCTGGCTGGAGGACACGGCCGGGTCAGCTTGCAGAGTGCCATCGGCCGCTCCTGCAATGTCTACTTCTACGAGCTCGGCAGACAGTTGGGCCGAGAGGCTATCGTCGAGGCTTCGCAACGGTTCGGGCTCGGCGCGAGGACGGGCATCGACCTGCCGAATGAGGACGCCGGTACTCTCCCCACGGATGAATGGCTCGGGGCGAACAGAGACGGCCGTTGGTACCCCGGGGAGACCATCGTCCTGTCGATCGGGCAGGGCCCCATCGACACGACGCCCATCCAGCTTGCCAAGATTGTCGCGATGCTGGGATCGGGTCTGCAGGTCGAGCCGCATCTGGTGCTGCGAGAGGAAGAGGCCGCTGTCTCCTCCCTTCGAGCCGGAGTCGACCAGGGTGCCCGACCATCCGCGGTTCCAACTCCCGTACAAGTCAGCGCGGCGCACCGACACCTCGTTCTCGATGGAATGTGGGCAGTGGTCAATGACAACGGCACGGGCTGGCGCGCCCGCAATCCCGACGTTCCATTCGGCGGCAAGACGGGAACAGCCCAAGTCGCCTCCCGGGCCCTGACAGGCCCGGAAGAGGACCGTCCAGAGCAACTCCGCAACCACGCGTGGTTCGTTGGCCTGGCCCCGGTAAACGACCCCGAGATTGCCATCGCCGTGCTCATCGAGCACGGCGGCGGCGGGGGGCTCGCCGCGGCACCCGTGGGTGGACACGTCATGTCCACGTATTTCGCCCTGCAGGCAGGTACGGATGACGCGATCGCTCAGAGTCCAGATGGCTCGGAGGGTGAGAGCCGCAGATGATCCTCTTTGACCGCCGCTCATTTCGAGCCTTCGACTACGTACTTCTCAGCACGATGGCGCTCCTGTACACGCTCGGCACCATACTCGTTGCCTCTGCGGGCGGATCTGTCTATTTCCGCAAGCAGATCGTGTTTGCCGCTGTGGCCATACCTCTCGCAATCGCGGTTTCGACTATCGACTACAGGAGGCTGAGAGACCGCGCATACCTGCTGTGGGGACTGGTTGCATTGTCACTCGTCGGCCTTCTGTTCTTCGGGGCGGAGCGCGCCGGCGCAAGGAGCTGGATCGACGCGGGGCCAATAGGCATCCAGCCGTCAGAGCTCGCCAAGGTCGTGGTGATTCTAGCGATTGCCCGATACTACGCTGAGGGCGATCCGCGACCGTTCGGCCTTCGAGGTCTCTACGTTCCAGGGCTCCTGGCCTTCGTCCCCTTCGTCCTCACGGCGCTACAACCCGATCTCGGTACCGCGAGCACCTTCATCCCCATCGTGGCAGGCATCGCCTGGGTCGCAGGCCTCCGCATCTCCACTGCCGTGCGACTCAGCTTGCTCGGAGCTGCACTCGCGCCCCTCGGGTATTTTCTTCTCGAGGACTACCAGCGAGCACGGCTTTTCACATTCATCAATCCAGACGTGGATCCTCTCGGAGCCGGTTATCAGATCGTTCAGTCGAAGATCGCCGTCGGGTCCGGTGGCCTGGTCGGCAAGGGTCTCTTCTCAGGAAGCCAGAGCCAACTCCAGTTCCTGCCGGCCCAGCATACCGACCTGGTCTTCGCGGTCCTCGGCGAGGAGCTAGGCTTCCTTGGTGTGGCCGCAGCCCTGAGCCTGTATCTGTTGCTGCTGCTGCGTATCCTGCAGATCGGACGGCGATCTCGCGACCGCCTCGGCTCGTTCATCTGCGCCGGGGTAGCGGCACTCCTTCTGTACCATCTGGCGGTGAACGTCGGCATGGTCATCGGCTTTGCGCCGATCACCGGCATTCCCCTGCCGTTCCTTTCCTATGGCGGGTCCTCAGCGCTCACGACGAGCATGGCTCTCGGGCTCGTGCTGTCGGTGCGTACGCGAAGGTTTCTCAACTGAGGCAATCGGAGGACCGGTCCTCGCCCGGGCAGCCGAGACGGCGTCCGCGCTCGTTTGCTCACCATTTCCGATGGATGCGCCGGATTTCGTGCCCCATCGGCTATAATGATCTCGTACTGCAGTCGAGTCGGCGCTCCCAACACGGGATTTCGCACTGCGACTTGCACCAAAGACTTTTGATACATCCCGTTTTTTCTGGTTCTTTTCTGGCTGACCGATGGGCGACTGAAGAACGAGCCCGTCGACAGCCGACACGTCACACGACACACCGCGATTGGGCTCGGCAGACAGCTAGCAAGTTGCCCCAGGGCAACTCCACCGCAGAGGGTGAAGCAGCTTGTCGCCTCGCAGCCCGGCGTGAGGGAGCAGCCGCAATGACCTACACCAGATGGCGATTAGATTTCGCCGAAGGTCTGTGGCGCTCGAGGAGTTTTGCATGCCACGGAAGGAAATCATCACCAACTGTAATGAGGATGAGACACGGATCGCCATCCTCGAGGACGGCCAGCTGAATGAGGCCTTCATAGAGAGAGCGCAGGCGCGGGGGGTTGCAGGCAACATCTACAAAGGAAGAGTAAGCCGGGTTCTTCCCGGTATGCAGTCTGCCTTTGTAAATATCGGCCTCGAGCGCGACGGTTTTCTCTACGTATCCGATGTTCTCTCCGATATCGAGGAGTTCTCTGCCTGGATGGAGGGCAGTGAGCTCGATGAGGACTTGGATGACGATGACAGCACGGCCCACAAGCCCGGCAGACGCCGCAGCCGGCGCGCCCGTGAATCGCAGCGCATCGACCAACTGCTGTCGAAGGGCGATGAGATCCTTGTCCAGATCTCGAAGGCCCCACTAGGCACCAAAGGGGCTCGGATCACCACCCACATCTCTCTTCCCGGTCGTTACGTCGTCTACATGCCGACCGTCGATCACGTCGGTGTTTCGCGAAAGATCGCCGACCGTGCCGAGCGTACCCGCCTGCGCAAGATCATTCATGGAGGTCGGCCTAAGAACTCGGGCGGCTTCATCGTGCGGACGGCGGGCGTGGGGCAGAGCAAAGAGGATCTTCAGGACGACATGATGTTCCTGAAGGAGGCGTGGGATGAGATCAAGCGGCGCTCGGAAAGCGCGAATCCCCCTACTCTCATCCATCGCGATCTGTCGGTGCTGCTCCGCCTGCTGCGCGATGTCTTCACCGCCGACTTCGATCGTGTTGTCGTCGACGACAAGACGGAGTACGAGCGAGCGAAGCGATTCGTCGAGCAGCTACAGCCCGAAGTGGCAGATCGCATCGAGTTGTACCAGGGCTCCGTGCCGATCTTCGACCATTTCAAGGTCCAGCAGCAACTCGACAGGGCGCTGGAAGCCAAGGTCTGGCTGAAGTCCGGCGGATACCTGGTGATCAACCAGACCGAGGCCTTGGTTGCGATCGACATCAACACCGGCAAGTACGTCGGCAAGCGGCGCCTCGAGGACACGGTCCTCAAGACCAACCTGGAGTCGGTGAAGGAGATCGCCCGACAGCTACGCCTGCGCGACCTCGGCGGCATTGTCGTCATCGACTTCATCGATATGGAGGAGAAGGCGAGCGAGCAGAAGGTCATCTCCGCCCTTCTCGAAGAGCTCAAGAAGGACCGCGCCAAGACTCAGGTTCTGCAGATCTCCGAGTTCGGACTCGTGCAGCTCACGCGGCAGCGCGTCAAGCAGAGCCTGGAGCGCACGATGCTGCAGCAGTGCCCCTATTGCGATGGGCGGGGACGAGTGAAGTCGGTCGACACGGTCTGTTACGAGATCCTGCGAGAGGTCAAACGGCTCCGCCATGAGCTCAATGGCCGCGAAGTAGTGATACGCGCCAACCCGGTGATCACCCAGGCGCTGCGGGGCGACGAGCAGACGATCTTCAATCAGATGAAGGCGGAGATCGAAGGACCGCTCACTCTGGTTGGCGATGGCCACTTCCACCAGGAGCAGTACGAGGTGGTCAACCTGTAGGCCTGCTGTACGTCGTCGGTCGGCGCGGGGTAATCACCTTGGCGGACAGTTCACTCGCGGTAGGAGTACTTGCCCCTCGGGATGACGAAACGCCGCTCGCTCAAGCGTACGCTACGGCGATCACCCCGCGCCTCCCTTGGCTGCTCGCGTTGCGTTGCGCGGATGACCT
>CALAKE010000378.1 GCA_937922775.1 uncultured bacterium
ACCCATTCGAGTTTCAGCGGGCTTCTTCGTCACGGGCTTGTCCGGAAAGACTCGAATCCAGACCTTGCCACCCCTCTTCGCGTGGCGGGTCATTGCGATTCGGGCTGCTTCGATCTGCCGATTGGTCAGCCACCCGGCCTCCAGAGCCTGCAACCCGTACTCTCCGAACGCCACGGTGTTGCCGCTGCGCGCCTGGCCGCGTCGACGGCCGCGGTGCATCTTGCGGTACTTGACCTTCTTGGGCATCAACATCGTCTACACCTCTTCAAGACTGCGCTCCCGGTCACTCAGGAGCTAAGCCGTAACTCTGCGCTCCTGTTCAAGATCGAGGATTTGTCCGCGATACACCCAGACCTTCACGCCGATCTGTCCATATGTCGTCAGGCTCTCAGCAAAGCCATAGTCGATATCCGCCCGCAACGTGTGGAGCGGCAGCTTGCCCTGCAGGTACCACTCGGAACGAGCAATCTCCAAGCCGCCCAGCCGCCCGGAACAGCGGACCTTGATGCCCTCGGCACCGAAGCGGAGTGCAGACTCTACAGACCGGCGCATCGCCCTGCGAAACGCAACCCGACGCTGTAGCTGAAGCGCGATGTTCTCAGCGATTAGCTGAGCATCGAGCTCGGGACGGTGCACCTCTTGGATGTTGACGTATACCTCACGCCGGGTCCTTCCTTCGATGTCCTTCTTGAGACGCTCGACTTCCGAACCATTGCGCCCGATAACGATTCCCGGTCGTGATGTATGGATATCGATCTTCAGCTTGTTGGCGGCACGCTCGATCTCGACACGAGAAACACCCGCATGATGGAATCGACTCTTGATCATCTTCCGGAGGGCGATGTCCTCGTGCAGAAGCTCGGCGTAGTCCCGCTTGGCGAACCAGCGGGAGCGCCAATCCTCGGTATACCCGAGACGGAAACCTACGGGATGGACCTTCTGACCCACTTCAACCCTCTCTCTCTGCCAGCTTCACAGTGATGTGACTGGTGCGCTTGATGATCGGATACGCGCGCCCCATGGGCTGCGGGCGTATGCGCATCGGCAATGACGGTCCCGGGTTGACGTAGATCTCCGAAATGAACAGGCGATCGACGTCGACGTTCGGGTCGAGGTTCTCCGCGTTGGCGATCGCGGAGCGCACTACTTTTTCGACATGACGGGCGGCCCTGCGCTTGGAAAGCTGCAGCGTCCCCAAGACTTCCGGGATGCCCTTCCCACGAATGCCGTCGGCAACCAGGCGCGCCTTTGTGGGGGCGCCCCTGATGAATCGTGCCGTGGCCTGGCTGACAATCTGCATGACGATCTCCCGACTCCTCAACCGAACCGCGCCGCGCGCTCCGTCTTCCTGCCACCTGCATGGCTACGGAACGTCCGCGTGGGGGCGAATTCGCCGAGCTTGTGCCCGACCATGTTCTCTGTGATGTAGACCGGTATGAAGCGCTTGCCGTTATGGACGGCCAATGTATGTCCCACCATCTCGGGGACAATGGTCGATCGGCGCGACCAGGTCCTGATTACCTGGCGCTCACCTTCGCTGTTCATGCGCTCGATCTTCTTGACCAAGGAAGGCTCCACGTACGGGCCCTTCTTCAACGACCTTGCCATCTCTACCTCCGCCGTCCCTGCTTACGGCGCCTGACGATGAATTTGTCCGTTCGCTTGTTGCTCCGGGTCTTGGCACCCTTGGTCGGCTTACCCCATGGCGTCGAGGGATGGCGACCACCTGCGGCCTTGCCCTCGCCTCCACCCAGCGGGTGATCGACCGGGTTCATGGCCACGCCACGCACGTTCGGGCGGCGCCCAAGCCAGCGCCTACGGCCAGCTTTCCCGTAGGAAATGTTCATGTGATCGACGTTGCCGATCTGCCCGATGGTGGCCTTGCAGTCCATATGGACCAACCGCACCTCACCTGAAGGTAGGCGGATATGCGCGTACTTGCCCTCCTTCGCCATCAGGGTGGCCTCGGCTCCAGCGCTTCGCACCATCTGGGCGCCCTTCAACGGCTTCAGCTCGATGCAACAAATCGGCGTACCGAGAGGAATCGAGCGCAACGGCAGGGCGTTACCGAGTCGAATTTCAGCTCCCGGCCCGGACATCAGCTTGTCATCAACTCGCAGGCCGCGGTTGGCCAGAATGTAGCGTTTCTCGCCATCGGCATAGTGCAGCAGCGCGATGTTGGCCGTGCGGTTCGGATCGTACTCGATGCTCGCCACGCGGGCCGGAATGCCGTCTTTCTCACGACGAAAATCGATCTGGCGATAGCGCCGCTTGTGGCCTCCGCCTCGTTGCCAAATGGTGATCTCGCCCTTGTGGTTACGGCCCGAGATGCGCTTCTTGCCCTTGGTCAGCGGCTTGTGCGGCGCGCTCTTGGTGACCTCCGAGAAATCGGGGGCCTTACGGAACCGCGTACCTGGCGATGTAGGCTTCAACTGCTTGAGTCCCATTGCCTCAGACCCCCTCGAAATACTCGATCATCTTCTGGTCGGGTGCCAGCTTCACGTATGCCTTCTTCCAATCGGGCGAATAGCCCTCAAAACGCCCGAGTCTCTTGCGCTTACCACGAGTGTTGACTACTCGCACGTCGACGACCTTGACCTTGAAGACCACCTCGACGGCGCGGCGAATCTCTGTCGCCGTGGCACGTCGATGCACCTCGAAGCACAAAGTGTGCTCTTCCTCTTTCAGAACGGTCGCCTTCTCAGTGATCACCGGTCTGCGGATGACGTCGTATGGATTCATCGCAGGGCCTCGTCGATCCGCTCGATTCCAGCCTTGCTGGTGAGCAGCCAATCATGCAGGAGCAGGTCGTAGACGGTAAGTCCATAACCGCTAATCACCTTTACTCCGGGAATGTTGCGCGCCGCGCGCTGGAATTCCTCGCCACCCTCGGGCTCATAGATCAAGACGCGTCCATTGAGCGCGAGCCCCGACAGAAGAGATGCGACGTGCTTGGTCTTCGGAGCCTCGATTGCGAGGCTGTCGAGCACCACGATCTGATCATCGTTCTGCTTGACCGTGAGTGCCATCTGCAACGCATGCCGCTGCTTCTTGCGGCCGATGGCAAATGAATAATCGCGCGGTTGGGGTCCGAAAACAGTGCCACCCTTGCGCCACAGAGGCGTGCGAGTCGAGCCTACTCGTGCCCGGCCAGTACCCTTCTGCCGCCAGGGCTTGCGTCCGCCACCCGACACCTCGCCACGGCGAAGAGTCTTGTGCGTGCCCTGCCGCGCACGTGCCTGATCCTGGACGACAGCTTCGTGCAGCAGACTGCGGCGAACCGGGCGTCCGAAGACGGTGTCGGCCACTTCGACCTCTCCGATCGAAGTATTCTTCTGATCTCGTACTGGAATCGTGGCCATGGCCTAGCCTCTCACTGAAGGCCGGATGTAGACATATCCCTTGGGCGGGCCCGGCACGGCCCCTGCCACCAGAATCAGATTGTCCTCGGGCCTCACCTCGACAACGCGCAAGCTCAGCTGAGTATTCCGCTTGGCGCCCATCTGGCCAGGCATCTTTCGTCCCTTGATAACCCGGGAGGGATACGCGGCGGCGCCAATGGAACCGGGTGCGCGATGAAACATCGAACCGTGCGTGGCCTTACCGCCGTGGAAACCATGTCGGCGCATGACACCCTGGAAGCCCTTACCCTTCGAGGTTCCAGTGATATCGACTTTCGGGACGTCGGCGAACTGGTCGACGGTCACCCTGTCTCCAGCTTTGACCTCGTCCTCCTGATCCACCTGAAACTCGCGTATGACCCGGATCGGGGGGGCGCCCGCGGCGTCGAGGTGACCCTTCACGGCACGCGTCAATCTGTGCTCCTTGAAGTTGTCCTCGACCAGACCGAGTTGCACGGCGCTATAGCCGTCACGTTGCTCGCTCTTCACCTGCAAGACCACGCAGGGACCAGCACGCAGCACAGTGACGGGCACGTGATGACCGGAATCATCAAAGACCCGCGTCATGCCAATCTTCTGTCCAATCAGACCCTTAACCATGTTCCGAACTCAGCTTCGCTTCGATTAGTGCTCGGGCCCGAAGGCCTTGATCTCGACGTCCACCCCAGCAGGGAGATCCAACTTCATCAGCGCGTCGACTGTCTGCGGGGTGGGTTCGAGGATGTCTACCAAACGCTTATGGGTACGAATCTCGAACTGCTCCCGAGACTTCTTGTCGACGTGCGGCGAGCGCAGCACGGTGTAGATGCTGCGCTCCGTTGGCAGCGGGATCGGACCTGCAACCCGCGCCCCCGTGCGCTCGGCCGGCTCGACGATCTCGTGCGCCGACTGGT
>CALAKE010000379.1 GCA_937922775.1 uncultured bacterium
CGACCTCTGGATCCCATTGCCGCTGAGTCCCGATCGTCGTGGTTTCTGGGCGATGCGAACCATCGGGCGCCTGGCCCCTGGAGCGACGCTGCCGGAGGCACAGGCCGAGATCGAGATGATTGGCTCACAGCTCATCGAACAATATCCCGAAGCCTATGAGAACTCGGGGATTCGTTTCTATCTGCACCCGCTGCACGGCGATCTGGTGGACAATGTGCGTCCGGCCATTCTCACGCTGCTGGGCGCCGTCGCCCTGGTTCTGCTGATCGCATGTACCAACGCGGCCAGTCTTCTGCTGGCCAACATGAGGTCTCGAGAGAAGGAACTTGCCGTTCGCACCGCCTTGGGTGCGGGCCGTGGGCGAATCATCCGGCAGGTGATGAGTGAAAGCATGATTCTCGCGTTGCTGGCCGGCATCGTCGGCATCTTCTTGGCAGCGTTCGGGTTGGAGACACTGCTCGCCCTGCAGCCGGAGGGCCTGCCGCGGGCTGACAACATCAGGCTCGACGGAACGGTATTGGCTTTTACGTTGGCGGCGGCCTTCGTCGCTGCGCTCGCCGCGGGGGTCATTCCTGCCTGGAGGGCGTCGAGCCCTGAGGTGCAAGAGTCGCTCAAGGAGGGGAGGCGGCACGGAGGCAGTGTCAGGGGGCGTACGCGGAGTGCGCTGGTGGTAGCCGAGGTCGCCTTTTCGTTGGTGCTGTTGATCGGGGCGGGGTTGTTGATTCGTAGCTTTGTCTCGCTGAGCAGTGTCGACCTCGGCATCGATCCGGCGGGTGTTGTGACCATGCGCGTGCCTCTCGATTACGAGAGGTTCGACACACCCGAAAGCCGCTGGGACGCCTATTCTCAGCTCCAGGAAAGCGTCCAGGGATTGCCCGGAGTCGAAGCGACAGGGGGAATTTCCCTGGTGCCCTTGGGGAATCAGGGAATGATATCTTCCTACTCGTACGAGGAGTCTCTCGACACCGATTGGAATGGTTCAGCGGCGGACTATCGCTTTGTGCTGCCGGGGTATTTCGAATCCATGGGGATTCGGCTGATGGCGGGCCGGGATTTCGAGGCGCGCGATAACCAGCAGATTACGCCCGTGGCCATTGTGGACGTGACACTGGCGAACGAGGTCTGGCCCGATGAAGATCCGATTGGCAAGTGGTTGGGAATCGGGCTGGGCTCGGCGCTGGAAGAGGAACAGCCGGTCGAGGTCGTGGGTGTCGTCGAGCACAGCCGGATCATCAACGTGCGTGAGGTCGTGCGGCCGCAAATATATCTGCCCTATCGACTCGGCGCGGCGCCAAACATCGTCCTCACTGTCAGGAGTGAATCAAACCCCTTAGCTCCCGTGGCGGCAATCCGCCGAGAGGCGGAGTTGATGGGAACGGGCCGCCCGATCCACACCGTGAGCACGATGGATTCCTACGTCTCTGCCGCTCTCGGTGACACGAGGTTCACTCTGGTGCTCATGGGGATTCTGGCGTCTATCGCTCTGATTCTCTCCACGGTCGGTATCTACAGCGTCATCACCTACCTCGTGCGCGACCGCGTCCATGAGACGGGGATTCGCCTGGCCCTCGGGGCGAGCCAACGCGAAATCGTCAGGATGAACCTGCGAGAGGGCTTTGTCCTCGCGCTGATCGGGCTGCCGATCGGCCTGTTCGGTGCGCTGTTGCTGACAGGCTTCCTCGACAGCCTTCTGTATGGCGTGGGTTCGACCGACCCGGTGACCTTTGCCGGTATTCCCCTTCTGCTTCTTGCCGTGGCGTTGCTCGCCTCCTACGTACCGGCACGCCGAGCTGGCCGCATCGATCCACTCGTGGCCCTGCGCGACGAGTAGCCCCCAGCTCTCACCTGGATAGCGGAGGTAGCAGGCAGGTGCCCAGGTGAACGCAGAAGCCGGCTGGCGCCGAGGGGCCGCTCAGGGGGCGTTCACCCGGATAGGGCGAGCGCCGCGAGTAGCCCCCTGAGAGTCTCCTGGGCACCAGCCGGCTATGTCCGCTGTGATCTGTGCCTACTTACTCTCCATGAAGTCGGCGTACTTCTTGATCGATGCCCACTGGCCGTCAGGATCGAAGCCGGCTTCCTCCAGTACCTTGTGGGCCTTGCCGCTGCCCAGGTAGTGGCCCTTGCCGAAGGCATGCACCGAGTGGGCACGGCCTTCCTTCGAGGTGACCCAGCGGTACATGGTCGGCATGGTCAGACCGGTCATGCCCATCGCCTCTGCGGCCAGCTCTGCCGGGTAGATCTCGTCCTGCCGCTCCTGAGGCAGCAACGAGAAGAGCTCGGCGCTGGTCACGTAGAAAATGTTCATGTTGAGGCCGGCCTCGTCGATGCGCGGCAGAACATCATGCACGAACGTGTTCGTCATGCCGCTTCCCTGCAGGACGAGCGTCCCGTGGTACGGCTGCTTCGCCCGGTCCGCCTTGCGGAAGGCATAGAGGCCCTCGACGGCGGCGGTGGCCGGCGGCAGGTTCATGGCCTCACGGTCGACAATGGTCTCGTTCGGGCGCGTCACGAACGGAGCGATGACGGCCGGCCGGCTCTTCAGTGCCGCGACGGTCATCGGATACAGCTCCTGTGGATCCCAAGGAGTCAGGGTGACCATGATGCCCGGAGGAAAGTTCTCCTGCAGGAGTTGCAGCGCTTGCGGATCGGCGTGCGTCGGGCCGTCCTCGCCCGTCTTCAGGCCGGCATGTGCGCAGACGATGAAGAACGGGTTGAAGGGAACACCGAGGTAATCGTGGCGCGCTTGCTGGCCGATGCCGTGCAGGCGTGCGGAGATGTGCTGCAGTGCGGCGATGAAGGCGCCGTAGGAAGACCCGGCGCCGATGTCGGTGCCGTAGGCCGAAATCCCCGACATGAAGGCGCCGATATTGTCCTCGCAGATGCCGCCGGCGGAAATCAGGCGGGCGTCCGGGTTGGACACGGCGTTGAAGAAGCCTTCGGGGAAGTGCTTGCCGACCATCGAGATGCTCGTCGACCCGAGCAGGTCAGCGGCGGCGGCAACAAAGCCGCCGTTGGTCACCTGATTCAGATTGTCGAGCGTCTGCCCCAGGGCGCCGCGCAGCGTTTGCGAGCTGCCGGCCGCGTAGACCAGGTCGGCGGGAATCTCATCCGCCTTCACCTGGTCTGTGTAGAGGGCACCCAGGTCGGGGCAGCCATCGCGCTTCTTGCGATCGAGCGCGGTGAGGCGCTCATCCGCTGCTGCGAGCTGGCCGGCGAAGAACTCGGGGATCTCCTTGTTGTCCTCGAGGATCTGGCGAATGGTCATCAGGGTGTCGAAGAAGTGCTGCTCCACCTCATCGGGATCAGTCGACGCATCGGGGTGCGGGAACTTGATGCCGAAGCGCTCCTCGGCGGGAGCCAGGGTGTTGAAGTACTCCTCGCTGCAGAACTTGTGTCCGCCACCGTGAGAGGCTTTCCCCTCGATCCCGTACAGCCAGCCCTTGATCGTGCGGTAGACGACTGCGGTCGGCTGGTCGTTGATGCGCTCCTTGGCTATCTGCTGCGCCGCGAGCACCTGATGGAAGTCCTTGCCGTCTTCGACGAACAGGACGTTGAAGTCGTGCAGGTAGCAGAACTCCGCTGGATCCCACTGCACGTACTCCCCGACCGTGTCGCCATCGCGGCACACGGCATTCGAGTCGATCGACGCCTGGTTCCAGTCGAGGTGGAACTTGATGTTCCACAGATTGCCGGCCGAGGCGGTCGCCAGTGCTTCCGAGACGCGCCCAGCGGTCATGCCTCCCTCGCCCTCGAGGACGTGAACTAGCGGGGCGTCCTGGCCGTAGGTGTCCATCGCGCCGAAACCGAGACCGAAGCTCGAGGGCACGCCTACTCCCGAGGCGCCCGTCGACAGCTTGACGAACGGGGCCAGCGGTGTGGGGTGACCGTCGAGAGGCTTGGCGTTGTACTTGGCGAACAGCGGCGTCTCTTGGGTCGGATTGCGGCGGAAGCCGAGCATGTCCTCGAGGCGTAGCTGGAAGGCCGGATCCGGAAGCATGTCAGGCTTGCCCGCCCGCGCGCACTCATTGCGAAGCGCCCACATGCCGTACAGCCCCATCGCCTTGTGGCCGGCGGCGTAGGACAGAAGGTCGGCATCGGGAGCCTCGGGGTCACCGATGCGGTAGTCCATCGACGAGAACAGCAGCGAGGCGACGATGCGACCGGAAGAGATGCTACCGCCAGGGTGGCCGGATAGGGGCACGAAGTTGAAGAGGATTCCGCACAGGGTCCGGTAGATCAGGTCGTAATCCTCATACAACCGGATCGTATCCTCGGGAATGTCGAAGCTATCGAGCTCAGACAGAACGTCCAGGTAGACGCCGCGCCGTGGGCCAAAATCGAGTTTCCCGAACGAGAGATCTTTCATCAGACGTACCTTTCCTTCTCGGATCAGAGGAGGTGTCGACGGCACCTGCAGATGCGAGCATTATACGGTATTCGGACACGCGCGTCGCTTGATCGAGGGGTCGAGATCGAGCGTTGCTCGGAGTATTGGAGTTGGTTACCCCACGTACTCGAAAATCGCCTCTAGCGGCTCTCCGAAGACCTTCGCGATGCGGAAAGCAAGGGCCAGGGAGGGTACGTATTTCTGCTGCTCGAGGGCGATGATCGTCTGGCGAGTGCAGCGGGCTTGGTCAGCGAGCTCCTGCTGCGTCATCTCGCCATGCTCGAAGCGGAGTCTGCGCACCTGGTTGCGGATCTCAGCTTTCGGCATCGCCGAAATTCCCGAGGTCGAGGATCAACTGGGTGATTGCTGTCGACAGGTGGACGAAGATCATCGTGCTGTAGGCGAGGAACCACATCCAGCCGACCGGCACGGCCCCCGGCTCCCGATACGTCTCCCACAGGCTGATGCACACGAGGAATACGTACAGAGCAACGGCCGTCAGCCCGATGAGGTTGGCCTTGCGGGCCAGCCGGTCATCTCTTTCGTCGCAGACCATGTGCTCTGTGCCGGGGTGAGCGCGCGTCAGGAACAGCATGATCGGGGTCCCAAAGACGCCGCCTGCCAGGAAGATCGCTCCCTGCAGCACACGGGCCTTGTCATCTGCAAACGTCTCGACCCCTCCGTAGAGGAAGAAACTCGCCAGGAATCCCGCGGCCACGACCGTCCAGATCGCCACGATCCACATCGCCCGCTTTCGCAATTGCGTCATCTCGGCCTCCTCGAGGTTGCTCGTCGGGTGCGGCGTGGGGTAACTAAAATCATACATAATGTATGAAATATTTTACATCATGTCAAGGTAATCGATCCCGGGCGAAACACGCTGCTGGGTCAAGCCCGATCCGCTGCGCCGAGCCCTGCCGAGATCTCGCGGCTCAACGCAAAAGGCACCGACGGGCGAAATCCCTCTCGAACAAGTCGTTGGTTGCGTAGGAGCGACCCAGAACGGCATCCCACACTTGCGCCGTTTCCATACACAAGTAGAAGAAGACTTCATTTGGCCAGGGGTCGAAGGCGCCATACAGGTGGCGAAACATCTCGATCTTGAGGTCTTCCGGATAGGTCAGCTTGCCATGCGGGTCGGGGACCATCGGCATCTGCAGGACCTTGGTCTCTCCGCCGCGCCTGCGGATCTGCTGGACCACGGGTCGAATGAAGGTCATCGATCCCATCGACACAAAGGCGACCTGGGCGGGAGAGAAGACAGAGATGAGCCGCGCCGCCACGTCGCCGTACTCATCGGCCCAACCGCGGTAGTGGACCATCGGGTGGAAGTGGAAGCCGACACGGCAGCCACTCTCCGCAACTGATTGGGCCGCCAGCAATCGCCGGGAGAGCGCTGCGGCCCCGTGTTCTTCGTTACGAATGATGGTGTCCGTGTTCAGCGACCAGCTGCAGACGACGTTGGCGGGAATGTCGCGGGCAAGCAGCGCGTCGAAGTTGTCGGACTTCGTTTTCAGCTCCAACAAAACGTTGGGGTTTTCGGCTGCGAACCCGAGTAGAGCGTCGAGAACACCGCCGCGGTCTCCCCAAACCAGAGAGTCTGATGCCTGGCCCGTTCCGATGTGGTAGAGGCGATCGGGATCCAACTCGATCTCTCGGAGTCGCTCCGCCAGGTCGGCCTGCATCTCAGCTACGTCGCCGTAGAAAGTCTGGATGGTGCAGTAGCTACAGGAGAATGCGCAGCCCATGACCGCGTCGATGGTGTGCAGTCCGCAACAAACTGTGCGGTCGGAATAGGCAGCACAGCGGCCGAAGAGGGCGCGCTCGGTTGCGCTTTCCTCGAGGCGAACGGCGCGGCGCTCCGGCCGTACCATTGGATCCTCGGGATAGGCCTTCTCGTCGCTCGCCAGCTCGGCCATTCGGAGGTCCAGTTCGCGCAGAAGTGCCTTCTTGCGCTCCCTGCCGGCAACAGAGAGGGCTGCCTCCGCCTCCTCCCAGATCTCCCTCAGACCCCCCTCGCGCCACATCTCGAGGTCGCGCGCGGCCTGCGAGACCATCCGCACCTCCTGGAAGGTGAATCGGTACTCGATTGCCACCTGTCGCACGTAAGCCTGTGTCTCAGAGGCCAGCGCCGTGAGCAGGGTGTCATCCTGCATACCGGCCAGCTTCTCTTCATATGCGGGGCGCTGCTTCATTTCTTGCTATCCGGTTCGGCAGACGAAAAGGTCTGGAAGCTATGATTGTGCCATTCTGATATGAATGCCGCCGCACGGGGCCAAAACTCGACCCTCCCGAGGCGAACGCATCCGCCACTCGGTCCTGATGAATGGGGGAGATGTGAGCTCACGAGAACGACCAGCCAGAGTTCCCGAAGGGCCCAGACTGGTCATCCCGGTCAACCTCGGGACGCCGCTGGAACCGTCTGCAGAGGCCGTGCGCTCCTTCTTGGCGGAGTTTCTGTCCGACCCGGCGGTCGTCGATTTTCCCTCTTGGCTATGGAAGCCCATCCTGCACGGCATCATTCTCAAGAGCCGGCCCCCGCGGGTGGCCGAACTCTACCGCGAGATTTGGACTGCCGACGGATCTCCTCTCGAGGCCGGTACAAAGAGTATCGCCGCAGGGCTCCAGGGCCTTTTCGACGCGAGGGTTTGTGCAGACAGCAGGGGGGACAGTGATTCCCGCAGTGAGCCTCGCACCGCAGTGCGCTGGGCCTACCGCTATGGCCGGCCCTCGCTTGCATCTCGTCTCGAGAAGGGTAAAGGGCTCGACTGCGTGGAAATCGTGGTCCTGCCGCTGTATGCCCAGCACACTAGCTCCACCAGCGGCACGGTGGCTGATGAGGTTCGATCGCTAGCCCGTGGCATGGAGATCGATGATCGCCTGCGAGTGGCTCTTCTCGAGCCTGGCGACCGCGGCTATATCGAGGCCAACGCAGCATGCTTCCAGCGCGCCCTGGCGCAGGAGGCCTGGGAGCCGGAGCACGTTCTTCTATCTTTCCACGGCATTCCGGCCCGCTACGATCGACGCGAAGGTGAGCAGTATAGTCAGGACTGTGCGCGTACGGCGGAGGCGATCCTCGATGATCTCGGCTGGGATCCCGACAGGGCTACACTCTGCTACCAATCGAAGTTCGGGCCCGAGCGCTGGCTGACGCCATCGACGGCAAGCCTTCTGGAGACGCTGCCGACGACGGGCGTTCGCCGGTTGGCAGTCATGACGCCGGGGTTTCTTACCGAAGGCCTGGAGACTATCGAGGAGATCGGCATCCAGGGTCGGGAGACGTTTCTGGCTGCCGGCGGGACGCACTTTCTGCGCGTTCCGGCCGTCGGCGATCACCCCGCGATCCTGCAGTCACTCGCCCGGCTCGCGACGAGTACCCCTCACGGGTCATAATTGAGCCTCCCCGACTTCCTCAGGGAAAAGTTCATCCCATGACATTTACGTAACACTTGGCTCTGGGGGTTGTTTTACCCTGGACTCCTCGGGGCTCGGCACGGTGCCATCCGGCGCCTGTGCACGGAAGGCATTTGGAGACAGATGGACAGAATTGGCTTGCTCGGGATGCGGCGGGGTGCGGGACAGTCCGCCGACCTGGTTCCGTTCACGATTCCCGTGGAAGACCGCGAACGAGCTCTTCCCTCGATTCGCGAGGCTGTGGGGGCGCGGGAGTTCGTCTACCTGGCCACCTGCAATCGTGTCGAGGTTGTCTTCGTGAGCGAGCCAGGCATCTCGCTGAGCGAGTATCGTCCGCGCATTTTCGCCGCGATCACGGGACGTCAACCCCGCGCCGGAGAGGCCGAGCGCACTTTCAACATGTGGGCGGGAGAGGGCGCTGTCGAGCACCTCTTCCTCGTCGCGTCGGGGCTCGATTCTTCCCTCGTGGGGGAGACAGAGATTGTGGGCCAGATGCGCGCGGCGTTGCAGCTTTCGCGTGACCTCGGTATCAATGGCCCGCGCACCGAATGGGTCTACGAGGAGGCCTGGAAGACTGGGAAACGAGCCCGTCGTGCGACCTCCTTGGGAACCGGCAAGCTGTCGCTCGCCGAAATCGCTCTTCAGCACGCGCGCGACAAGCTTGGCGGCCCCTCGGCGACGGTTGGGCTGGTAGGTGTTTCGCCGATGACCGAGCGCTGCGCCCAAGAGCTCAGCAAGCGAGGAACTCCTTTCATCGTTTTCAACCGAAGCCTGGACCGCGCTGAAGATCTGGCGCGGGAGTTTGGCGGGGAAGCACGTGTCCTCGAGGAGATTGGCAGCGGCACCGACATTCTGGAGGTCTTGATTCTCGCCACCGGCGCCCCCGAGGCCGTGCTGGGCAGGGCCGACCTCGAGATGCTCGCCGGCCGATCCACCCCCGGGCATGCCCCGCTTCTGATCGACATGGCCAACCCGCCCGATGTCGATGCGCAGGACGCGGCCGCCGTTGGGCTCCGACGCATCGGTCTCGACGGAATCCTGAAGGAGGCGGAGGAGCACCGATCACGTCGCCTCGAACACGCTGCCGCAGCTCGCGACGTGGTGGATCAGGCGCTCGTCCATTTGAACCGGAAGTTACTCGACTCCGCGCTCGGCCCCATGTTCGCAGCCATGCAGGAGCGCTACCGCGCGACGGCGCTGGAGGGCGTCGAGCGACTATTCACGCGACACCTCCCGGAGCTCGACGAGGCTAGGCGCGAGGATGTGCGACGTTGGGCACAAACGCTGGCCCGCCGCATGGCCCACGGCCCGACGGTAGGGCTGCGCGCGGTTGCCAAGGAAGCCGGTTTCAGGGCGGTGGAGACTTTCTTCGGCGCCGCGGATGAGAGCTTGGCACGCGAGGTGGGCAACCTGGCTCACTCCGAGGAACGGCCCTCGCCGGCAGCGGACAGCCCCAGCGCCTCGGTCGACGAGAAAGTGTCGTGATTCGTCTAGGGACCCGCGGCTCTGCGCTGGCGCGCACCCAGAGCGAAGATGTGGCCCGCAAGCTCGGTGAGGCAGGCTATGAAATCGAGATCCGGGAGATCCGGACAGCTGGCGATCGCGACCAACGATCTCGCTTTTCCGAGGTCGGAGCTGCGGGCATCTTCGTGCGTGAGATCGAGACAGCCTTGATCGAGGACCGAATCGATATCGCGGTGCACAGCTACAAGGACTTGCCATCGATGTCGCCGGAAGGCCTGGTGATCGCGTCCATCCCGGAACGCCTCGACCCCGCTGACTGCCTGGTCGCGCGACCGGAGAGTTTTGATGCGGAGCGCCCAGTTCTCAATCTCTGCCCCGGCAGTACAGTTGCCACTGGTTCCGCTCGACGGCGTGCTCTGATCGAGGAGATGCGCCTCGACGTCGAACTGTTGCCGTTACGGGGAAATGTGCCGACCCGCCTTGCGAAGCTACGGGAGGGCCCGGCCGACGCGATCATATTGGCAGCGGCGGGGCTGGCTCGACTCGATCGCAACCCCTTGACGAGTACCGCCGTCAAACGAGACGACTTGCACGAGACCCGACTCGACCCGCGCACCTTCGTGCCAGCGCCCGGGCAGGGTGCGATTGCCGTACAGTGTCGTACCGATGATGCGCGTCTGCGAGAAGTGCTCGCCGGCATTCACGACGAGGGCGCGGCGCTTCCGTTGCGGGCAGAGCGTCGCTTGCTCGGTCATGTGCAGGGAAGTTGTGATCTCCCGTTCGGTGCCTGGTGTGAGTTGGTCGAGTCTGGGAGCTTAGCGTTGCACGCGGCCTTGAAGATCGACGACAACCTGATGCTGGTTCACGAGATCGGCGATGAAGCGGAGAAGCTTGCGGATCGAGTGTGGGATCTCCTCTCGGAAGGGGCGCGAACAAGATGAACCGTCTCGAGGGTAAGACCGTGCTGTTGACACGTAGCGCCGAGGATAGTGCGCGCTGGGCTAAGCGACTGCGCGGACTCGGCGTTC
Organism: uncultured bacterium; assembly: GCA_937922775.1. Classification (GTDB taxonomy): domain Bacteria; phylum Acidobacteriota; class UBA890; order UBA890; family UBA890; genus CALAKE01. The sequence continues at coordinate 10,294 of CALAKE010000379.1, forward strand.
GGCCGATCGTGTTCCCCTGCATACGCTGCGAGCCGATCGGCGATGCGACCGTGGCGAAGGAATTCAGGCAGGCTTTGGCTGGCGCATCGTGGCTGGCGGTAACCTCACGCCGTGGCGTGTTGCGTGCCCAGGAGCTTCTGCAGGCGGACTTGCCCGTCGGGGTGAGCGTCGCCGTTGTGGGGCCGCGCACGGCTGAGGCTGCGTGGAGCTGCTGGGGGCGGGTCGATCTCGTGGCCGGGCTGGGCACGGGGCGTTCGCTCGGTGAGGACTTGGCCAAATGGCAGGCAGAGCAGCAGACCGAGGCTCCGACTACGGTGGTTGTAGCAGCCGCCGAGGGCGGGCGCCGCGGTCTCGAGGAGGCCCTGGAGCCACTCGGGGTGCAAGTACTGCGCTTCGCTGTCTACCGAACGGTTCCGGCACCGCCCGAGGATCCGCGTGTGGATCTCGAGAGGGAAGGTTTGGACGTAGTCCTACTGGCCAGTCCGTCGGCGGTCGAGGGGCTCCTGGCCCGTGCCGACGTGCCCGAGTCAGCGCAGGTGATCAGCATCGGCCCGACAACGACAGCGGCCGCCCGCGCTGCCGGCTTACAGGTTGCAGCCGAGGCCAGCCGGCGCGATCTGGACGGACTACTGGAGGTGATCTCGTGACATCGAACAATACGAGTGGGAGCTCAACGCCAGGAAGGGTCCGGCCACGCCGACTGCGGCGCACGCCCGTGATCCGGTCGATGGTCAGGGAAACCGTGGTGCATGCCGAGCATCTTGTGATGCCCCACTTCCTGCTGCATCACGATCGCGGCGAGGAGGCTATCTCCTCCATGCCTGGAATCAGTCGGCTGGGCCACGAAGATTTCCTGCGTCAGGTGGCTGATGACAAGAAGCTAGGCATCCGGGCGGTGTTGCTGTTCGGATTGCCGGCTGAAGAGCACAAGGACGAGGGCGGCAGCGGAGCCATGCTCCCCGAGGATCCCGTGCTGCGCGCCGTGTCGGCTCTGAGGAGAGAGTACGCCGACGAGGTGGTGATTTTCACTGATGTCTGCCTGTGTGCTTATACGGATCACGGTCACTGCGGCTACCTCGAGAACGGGGCCGTCGCGAACGACCCGACGCTCGTCAGGCTGGCGGAGGTTGCCGTGGCGCATGCTCGCGCGGGCGCACATTTTGTCGCGCCCTCCGACATGATGGATGGACGTGTCGCGGCCATCCGTGATGCCCTCGATGACGACGGGCTCAGTGACGTGGGGATTCTCTCCTATGCCGTGAAATATGCCTCTTCCTATTACGGGCCCTTCCGGGAAGCCGCAGATTCAGCGCCCGGCCATGGAGATCGAAAGGGATATCAGATGGATCCCTCAAACGTACGCGAGGCATTGAAGGAAGCCGCGCTGGACGAGGCCGAGGGTGCTGACATGCTCATGGTCAAACCTGCGCTCGCCTATCTTGACGTCATCCGTGCTGTCCGTCACAACACGCAGTTGCCGCTGGCAGCCTACAACGTCTCAGGTGAGTACTCTCTGGTGAAGGCGGCGGCGGAGCGAGGCTGGCTCGACGAGGCGAAAGTGGTGCATGAGAACCTCCAGTCGATTCGCCGCGCCGGTGCCGACCTGGTCATCACCTACCACGCCCGCGAGGCCCTGCAGAGAGATTGGCTGTGAGCGACATCGAAACGTCCAAAGAGTGGTTCGGACGCGCCACCCGATGCATTCCCGGGGGAGTGAGCTCGCCCGTGCGGGCCTTTCGGGCAGTCGGAGGTGATCCGATCGTTTTCGCCGAGGGCAGCGGACCCGAGCTCCGCGATGTCGAGGGGCGCAGGTTCCTCGACTTCGTTGGCTCGTGGGGCCCCCTGATCTTGGGGCACGCCCATCCCGAGGTGATCGACGCAGTCTGTGAGGCATCACGACGCGGCACGACTTTCGGGGCGCCCTGTCGTGCTGAGATCGAGCTCGCCGAACATGTCGTGGATTCGTATCCAGGGATCGAGGCGGTGCGGTTCGTCTCATCAGGCACCGAGGCGACAATGAGTGCCATCCGGTTGGCGCGGGGCGCGACCGGCCGTGACCGGATCATCAAGTTCGCAGGCTGTTATCACGGTCATGCCGACCACCTGTTGGTCGCCGCTGGATCCGGCCTGACGACGTTCGGAAGACCCGACTCGGCGGGTGTGCCGGCTGACTTTGCCTCCCTTACCCAGGTCCTCCACCTCGACGACGAGGATTCCATCGAGGCGATATTCTCTCGAGAAGGCGATCAGATTGCTGCGGTGATTGTCGAGCCGATGCCCGCCAACCACGGGCTTCTCGTCCAGCGCCGCGAGTTTCTCGAGTCGCTGCGCGAGCAAACGAAGAAATACGGGGCTTTGTTGATCTTCGATGAGGTGATCAGCGGCTTCCGGCTGGGGCCCGAGGGTGCCGCCGGCCTCTACGAGATCACTCCAGACCTGGCGACCTTCGGAAAGGTGATCGGTGGAGGCCTGCCGGTTGGCGCCTTCGCCGGGCGCCGGGATCTGATGGACGTTCTGGCGCCGGACGGTCCTGTCTATCAGGCCGGCACCCTGTCAGGGAATCCCGTTGCGATGGCCGCGGGCCTGGCCACGCTACGAGTCCTCGAAGCCAGCAATGGTTGGGGTCAGCTCGAGCGGCTCGGACATGAGCTCGAGATCCGGCTGCGGCCGCTACTCGAGGCTGCGCCGCTGCCCGTGCAGCTCGTGCGGCAGGGGTCGGTTTTCTGGTTGTGCATGCAAGGCGGCCCAGCGCCGAGAAGGCCGCACCAGTTCAACCCTGGCGCGGCGGATCGATATCAACCGTTGTTCTATTCGTTGCTCGAGAACGGTATCTACCTGGCACCGTCGGCCTTCGAGGTGGGGTTCCTGTCGCTGGCACACCACGAGGGTCATCTGGACGAGCTCGCCACAGCCCTGGAACGGGCGCTCGAGGAGGCGGGCAAGAATGCCTGAAACGAAAGCGATCCCTCGCATTCTGCTGGTCGAGGACGACGTCGACCTGGCGGATAGCATCCGTGAAAACCTCGAGGCCTACGGCTACGAGATCGAGGTGGTCGGCGAGGGAACTCGGGCCCTGGACGCCGCCCTAGAGGCGGAGTTCCACCTCATCGTGCTCGACGTTATTCTGCCGGGCATGGATGGATTCACGGTCTGTCGTGAGCTTCGGGAGAGTGGCAACAATGTGCCGATCCTCTTCCTCACGGCCCGCGACGCCCCCGAAGATCGCATTCACGGCCTCGAAGAGGGCGGGGACGACTACCTGCCTAAGCCATTCGAGCTCCGCGAGTTCCTTCTGCGCGTGGACGCCTTGTTGCGACGGCGACTGTGGAGAACCGGTGAAAGCGTCGAGAGCATCGTCATCCGCTTCGGTGGCAACGAGGTGGACCTGCGGACCTACAACGGCCGTGCGTGGGACGGCGCCGCGCACCTGCTGGATCACAAAGAGGCAGCCATGCTGAGCCTATTGGCCGACAGAGAGGGCGATACGGTGACTCGCGAGGAGATTGCCGACGCCGTATGGGGGCACGAAGTACGCCCCTCGTCTCGTGCTCTCGAAGAGCTCGTCCGTAGGCTGCGGCGTCGTTTCGAGCCGCGCCCCGAGGCACCTCTCCACCTTCACCGGGTCGGCAGTTTGGGATACCGATTCACGAGTGAGCCGGAAGAACAGACATGAATCAACTGCTTATGCAGACTTTGCGCGGCGAGCCTACTGAGCGCCGTCCCCTATGGATCATGCGCCAGGCAGGCAGGTATCTGCCCGAGTACCGGTCCTTGCGTCGCCAGCTCAGCTTTGTGGAGCTCTGCTCGCGTCCCGCGGAGGCCGCCGAAGTAACGATGATGCCGCTACGACGCTTTCCTCTCGATGCGGCCATCGTCTTCGCCGACATCATGAGCCCGGTCGCGGCGCTGGGCATCGATGTCGATTTTGCTCCTGGGCCTGTGATCGAGAGCCCCCTGCGCTCGGCAAACGACATCCATGATCTGCCTGATCCGCCGAGCGAGGAAATCGCCCCCGAGGTCATCGAGACCCTCGGACGGGTCAAAGCAGAGCTCGACGAGAACGTCGCTCTCCTTGGGTTCTCGGCCGGCCCCTGGACGCTGGCCGCGTACCTCGTCGAGGGTCAGGGTAAGCGTGGATTCCCGACCCTGCGCAGCATGGCCTTTGGCGCTCCGGAGTTGCTCGACGACCTGATGGGTCGCCTGGTGAGGCTCTGCGCCAAATACCTCGTGGCGCAGGCGCGCGCTGGAGCCGATGCTGTGCAGGTTTTCGAGACGTGGTCTGGGCTGCTTTCCCAAGGTGATTGGAGCCGGATCGTCAAGCCTCATCTGCGGACACTGCTGGAGGCAGTAGCCGAAGCCGGCGTGCCGCGCATTCTCTTCCTGCAAGAGGCTCCCCATCTGGTAGACCAGACGCTGGATCTGCCCGTCGATGGGTTTTCGGTCGATTGGCGCGTCGACCTGGCAAGCGTGATGGAGCGCATCCCGGAAACAACAGCGATTCAGGGGAACCTCGACCCCGCGACCCTCTTGGCTGGCCCGCAGGTGACAGCTGCCGCAGCCGAGGACCTCCTGAGGCATGTGCCAGCCAGGGGCCACATCGTCAATCTGGGGCACGGAATCATGCCGCAGACGCCGATTGAGAGCGTTGAGGCGCTGGTCGAGGTCGTACATCGAGCGGGAGATGGGTATTGAGCGGCCGGCCACAGTCCAGCCCTCTCACCGATGAGCGGCCGGTTGACCGCGAGGTAACCGCGGAATTGCTGGCGCGCTACGATCTTCCGGGTCCGCGCTATACCAGCTACCCGACTGCCGTGGAATTCGACGAGAGCATCACGCCGGATGCTTACGAGAACCTACTCGCCGAGGCCAGTCGACTGCCGGAAGACCCGCTCTCCGTTTATATCCACCTACCCTTCTGTGAGGAGCGTTGCCTGTTCTGTGGCTGCCACGTCATCGCGACCATGCGGCGCGAGCGGACCCTGCCTTATCTGGATTGGTTGCGTCAAGAAATAGATCTCGTCGCGGAGCACCTGTCCGCCCGTCGCGGCATTGCGCAGTTGCATCTGGGTGGAGGCACGCCCACATATCATCAGCCCGAAGAGCTTGATGCGCTCCTCGAGTACTTCTTCGCTCGGTTCCATCCAGTTGAGGGCGCTGAGCT
>CALAKE010000380.1 GCA_937922775.1 uncultured bacterium
TCGACGATCTGCGTGGTGATGAAGTGGACTTCGTCTACCTCCTCCACCGAGTAGATCGTGACGATGTTGGGGTGGTCGAGGGCGGCGATCGCCTTGGCCTCACGCTCGAAGCGGGCCAAGCGCTCGAGGTCAGCGGCCAGCTCCGCCGGCAGCACCTTCAACGCCACGTCGCGCTCGAGCTTGGTGTCGTGGGCCCGATACACCTCGCCCATGCCTCCAGCGCCGAGTTTCTCGAGAATCTCGTAATGACCCAGGGAGCTGCCGGTATCGATGGCTACCTCCAGTCGCCCAAAAAGCAGCCTGTTGTGTCCGATATTCGAAACCTACTTCACGACAGCACTTTGAACAATGGGATGCCGGAGAGCTGGTACGATTCACGCCATGCGAACGAAACGTACAAGCCTCCTGCTTGATGCCAGTCTGCTCGAAGAAGCGCGGCGGCTGTGTGGTGAGAAGACCTACTCAGACACCGTGAACCGTGCCTTGGAAGCGTCCGTGAGCCGAGCCGGCGCGAGGAGGATCCTGGAGCTGGAGCACTCAGGTGCTTGGCACGGTGATCTTGCAGAGATGCGGGAAGATCAGGGCGGGCAACTGCTCGACTGAAAGACCGCAGGATTACCCCTCGCGCTCGCAGAGCTGAAGTGATAGGTTTCGGCGGTGCCCGGAGACAGGAGGGTCTCCGGAGGGGAGCCGCGTCGGCGAATTCAGCTCATGCCCGGCGCGCGGAGTTCAGAGAGGGGACAGATGGCCACCAGTCGTCGCCTTGTGAACTGGATGCTCGGCACCTCGGTGGGTGCCCTGCTCGTGTCGACCTTCTATCCCGTTGCCAGATTCATCAGCCCGCCGGATATTCCCGAGGCCAGCACCAATCAGGTCGAGGCCGGTCCAACCAACGATCCCGAGCTCCTCGAGCGCGGCTTCAAGATCATCCGCTTCGGCAACGAGCCGGTCATTCTGGTTCGGGTCTCCGACTCCGACTTCCGCGCCTTCGCCGGTACCTGCACGCACCTCGACTGCATCGTCGAGTTTCAGAAGGATGAGGAGCGCCTGTGGTGCAACTGCCACAACGGCGAGTACAGCCTGCAGGGGGAAGTGGTGGCCGGCCCGCCGCCGCACGCGCTCGAGCCGTTCAAGGTGGACCTGGTGTCGAAGGGCTCAGGCCAGCCGCAAACCATTGTCGTCTCGAGGGTGTGAAGGTGAGCTCGAAGGGGCAGTGGACCAGCTTGAGGACTTGAGATGAAAGCCGCTGTCAACAGTATTCGTGACTGGCTGAACGAGCGGTTGCCAATGCAGGAGGCCGCCGATTTCGCCAGCCACAAGACGGTGCCTGTGCATCGCCTCACGGTCGTTTATTACTTCGGCGGCATGACGCTCTTTTTCTTCATTGTCCAGGTCATCACCGGCATCCTCCTGATGCTCTATTACCGGCCCTCCGCCGAGGCAGCGTTCGAGTCGGTCGAGTTCATCATGACCGCCGTCCCATTCGGCTGGTTGATTCGCTCGGTGCACTCTTGGTCGGCGAATCTGATGGTTTTTTTCGCCTTCGTTCACCTGGCAACGGTTTACTTCACGAAGGCGTACCGTAGCCCACGGGAGATCACCTGGATCAGTGGCTGCTTCTTGCTGTTCCTTGCCCTCGGCTTCGGCTTTTCGGGCTACTTGCTGCCTTGGAACCAACTCGCCTTCTTCGCCACCCGGGTGGGCACGGACATCGCCGGCGCAGTGCCGTTCGTGGGCGAGTGGGCGTTGCGCTTCCTTCGCGGCGGCGATCGAGTGACCGGTGGCACGCTGTCGCGATTCTATGGCTGGCACGTGGCGATCTTGCCCTTGATGACCACGGCGTTTCTGGGCCTACACCTACTGCTCGTGCAGCTCCAGGGAATGAGTGTGCCTCCCGGCGAGGAAGAGACCGCCAAGCAGCGCCGGCCGATGAAGTTCTTCCCCAACTTCATGCTGCGCGACCTGTGGGGCTGGATCCTGGCCCTGGGAGTGCTGGCGGCGATGGCTGCGCTGTTCCCCTGGGAGCTGGGGGAGAAGGCTGATCCGTTCGCCCCGGCTTTCGCGGACATCCGGCCCGAGTGGTATTTCATGTTCATGTTCGAAACGCTGAAGCTGGTGCCCGGGGGGGAGATCGCGGGCATCGAGTACGAGGCGATTCCGATTCTGCTTTTCAGCCTCGGGGGCCTCTTGCTGCTGCTGGTGCCCTTCCTCGACCGTGGCGTCGAGCGCACGGGCAGGAGCCCGATCTTCGACATCATCGGAGTGGTTGCACTCATCTATATCGTCGGCATGACATCGTGGGGGTATCGGTCGCTGGCACCGGTTTACATCGTTCTGGCAACAGGTGCCTTGATGGCAATACTGAGCGTCGGGACGCGACGCTGGGCCAGGGTGAACAAATGAGAAGACCCGCGCTTTCACTGCTCGTGGTCATGGTCGCTGTAGGGGCGCTCTCTGCGTTGGCCATCAAGCAGTCGCTGGCCGGGACGCCCGCCGCTCCGACGAGTGCACCGTTGCAGCAGTTTGGAGCGGCCGGCGAAACGTCCTGCATTGCTTGTCACGGTGATCCTGAGCTGTTCGAGCCCGAATTCCTGCTCGCCGTACAGGACTACGAGCATGATGTCCACGCAGACGTAGGCTTGTCCTGCCATGATTGTCACGGCGGCAATCCAGATCCCGCGCTGGCCGAAGACATGTCGGCCGCCATGGACGAGTCCTTCGCAGCGAATCCTTACCTCGGGGTTCCCGATGCGACCGGCGTACCCGGGTTTTGCGGCCGTTGCCATTCCGATCCCACCTACATGCGGCGATTCAATCCCAGTGCCCGTGTCGATCAGGAGCAGGAGTACTGGACTAGCCAACACGGCGCCGGTCTCAGCCAGGGCGACGAGAACGTCGCGACTTGCATCAGTTGTCATGGAGTCCACGGCATCCAGCGCTCGGGTGACCCGCAATCTCTCGTTTATCCGACCCGAGTAGCTGAAACCTGCAGCACCTGCCACGCGGACGCCGCCCTGATGGGCGATTACGTGACGGGTACCGGCCGGCCGTTGCCCATCGATCAGTACGCGCGCTGGCGCGAGAGCGTCCACGCGGAAGCCTTGCTCGTACGAGAGGATCTATCGGCCCCCACGTGCAACGACTGCCACGGCAATCACGGGGCCATGCCACCAGGGCTCGACTCAGTCACCTTTGTCTGTGGTCAATGTCACGGGCGCGAGGCCGACCTGTTCCGCGGCAGCACCAAGCGAGTGGGCTTTGAAGAGCACAACGACTATCTGCTGGACATTGGTGATGATGGGTGTGCGTTCTGCCACGAGTTGCCCGAGCCGCAGGCTGCCATCACGAATATTCACTCCTTCGGCGAATGCGCCGCCTGCCACACGAACCATGGCGTCGTCAGGCCCACCTTGGCGTTCCTTTCTCCTCTGCCCGACACTCCCTGTGCCTTCTGTCACGAGGGCGCTGACGCCCCGGCTCGCGAAGTGCACGAGCCGGAGGGTACAACGACTCACTATGAGCAGGCGCGCAGTGGTCTGCTGGCGACCGCGGCGGAGCTAGGCATCGAGGGAGAGGACCGCTTCGATTGGCTCGTCGATATGTCGCTTGTTCAACCTTCACACGTTCTAGGTGCGGCACCGGAAGGTGATGTGCCACAGCTGCGGCCGGAATTCGAGCGGTTGTTCAACAAATTCCGCATCGGTGGCACCTCCTTCACCTACGAGGATCCCGTCACAGGTGACCTGACACGCGCGCCCATCCTGCGCTGCGAGAGCTGCCACGCCGGCGAGGATCTCCTGGGGGAGGAGGCCCATGGGCGCAGGGTAGCGGCCGGAATCATCAACCGGATGCGTGAGCTCACGGTGCGGACCGCCGAGGCCGAGCGAATCCATCTCGCCGCGCGGCGCGGAGGTGTTGAGGCTCGTCACATCTCCACTGAGATCGACCTGGCGGTGGACTCACAGATCCAACTCGAGGTTTTGCTCCACTCCTTCTCCGTCGATGAAGACAGCGATTACGTGGCGGCGTTCGAGACGGGAATGGAGCACGCCAACGCGGCTCTTGCCGCAGGTCAAGATGCACTCGACGAGCTGTCCTTCCGGCGCCGTGGCCTGGCCGTGGCGCTGGTTTTCATCGTCTTGGTGCTGATTGCCCTGGGTCTGAAGATTCGGGAGATCTCATTGCGCGATGCGGCCAAGGATTCCGGGCTGCCGCCGTCGACCACCTAGTTCGAGAGTTTGGCCACCACCTCGAAATCTTCGCGTTCGCCGCGACCGCTGACACTGTAATCACCCGCGAAGATAGCCAGACTGTCTCCGGCAATCTATTCTTGACCAACGAACATCACTTGGTGCTTTCCCCGGTGCGCGAGTGAGAAAGGGCCCCTCGGGCCAGAAAGGCGCACGATGCCTCCACGCATGCTCTACAAGCCGTTGCTGTTTTGTGTCACGTTGGCTCTGGCCCTCGGTGGCGCGGGCGAGGCATGGGCGCAGAGCCAAGATGTGGTTGTTCCCGAAGAGAAGTTCTACGCCAGCGGAAATATCTTCGGCTACTTCGAGTCGGCGCAGGATGGGTTGAGCGGCTCGAGCTTTGGCGGCGGCGCCAGCTTCGGGTACTACATGAGACCGAAATGGACCTTTGGCGCCGAGTTGGCGATTCCGGGGTATTTCACGGACGACGATGATGATGATGACCTGGCGGTCCAGCAACATCGGCACATCGAGGTAGCCGCTCTCATCGGTTGGCACCCAGCGCGGGGGACCATGGCCGACGTCGGTCTTCTCATCGGTCTCTCCTACGTCAGGATCGAAAGCCGCAGCGAAGAGCTTGGCGATTTCACGAGCAACAGAGGGGCGCTTGCGCTGGGGCTCGATTGGCGTCTCCCAGTGACGAGCTCCTTCGCGGTCGTGCCGCAAGCGCGCATGCACGTCACCACGGGTACGGTCGTACTCCGCGCCGGAGTCGGGCTGCAAGTCGACTTCTAGAGCTGCCGGTGCGTACCAGGGCTGGCGGCCCGCGCGACTCGACCCGATGAACGCGCTGCGCCGAGACTGATCCTCCGCCAACCCCGACATCTGTGTTCCGCCCCGACGTCTGCGTTGCCGCTTCTTGCCCCCTTGCCCCCTCGACTCCCTGGGGTGATCGGCCTCTCCGCCGCAACTACGCGATTTTCATCCGGCTTTTGCGGGATCTTAACGATCCGGTTCTACCGTGTAGCTGCTTGTACTTGCCCAAACAGCGGAAAGAACGGACACGGCAGAGGAAGCGAGATGAGATTCCAAAGAGACCAAGATCGGCGCTGGTCGATCGTGTTGGCTGGAGGGGCAGGTGAGCGCCTGCGACCCTTCGTCGAGTCGTGGCTCGGGTATCACAGGCCGAAACAATTCTGCACCTTCGCTGGAACCAGCTCCTTGCTGCAGCACACCGTCGATCGGGCGGCACGCCTCTCGGCTCCGGAGCAGATACTCACCGTGGTCGGGCCGGGCCACCGACCCTTTATGGAAGAGGCAGGCCACGCGACTCTCCCGGGCCGGGTCATTGAACAGCCTCGAGATCTCGGAACCGGGCCCGCTGTGTTCCTCGCTCTAGCGCAAATCATGGCTCACGATCCGGCGGCGACCGTGCTGGTCTTCCCCACGGATCATTTCGTTCACCCGAAGGGCAGATTCCTCACCTACGTGGACTTCGCGGCCCGTGTCGTCGAGATGTCCGGAGAGCGTCTGGTCCTTCT